>JBEKSH010000221.1:0-5566 GCA_049517235.1 Roseiarcus sp.
GAGCGCCTCGACTTCGGCCAATTTCGCCAGCCAGCCCATCGCCTCCCTCTTATTCGTTCTTTCTAATATAACACATGCCCCCAATTCCAAAAAAATTCAAATGAATTTTTGGCCCCGGGGGGAAAACGCGCATCACCCCAGGACATGGCGGGCGATCGCCTGCACTTCGCCACGAATTGGTCCGGGGTTGGGCGCATCCGCCAACGTGCCGATCCATTCGGGTTTGACGTCCTCGTCGTCGACGAGGTCGCACGTCAGGCCGGCCATCAACTGTTGCGCGGCGCCGGGAAGGATGTCCGGCAGGCGAAAATCGCATAAGCGGCCCCAAAGCCCCGCCCAGGCTCGCGCGACCGTCCATGGATTGTAACCGCCCCCGCCCAGCACGATCGCCGCCGTGCATAGATCCGCGAGCCTGCTCGCCGCATCCCACAAAGCGACATTGCTGAGCTCCATGGTCGAAAGCGGATCGCCGCTCAGACAATCGGCGCCGCAAGTGACGACGACCGCCTGCGGCCTGAACCGGGTCGCGAGCGGCAGCACGGCTTCGCTCATCAGAAATGCAAATTCACTGTCGTTGAGACGCGGCGGCACGGGAAGATTGCGCGCGCGTCCGTCGCGGCGATCATCGAAACGCCCGGTGAAAGGCCAGCGCCCCGCCTCATGGATCGAGATCGTGAACACGGGTTCTTCGCGCGCGAACGCATCCTCGACGCCGTCGCCGTGGTGGGCGTCAAGATCGACGTAAAGAATGCGGTCGAGCCCCTCGTCGAGGCATTTGAGAATCGCGAATACCGGATCGTTGAAGTAGCAGAATCCGCTCGCGCGATCCGGCCGGCCATGATGCGTGCCGCCGGCGGGGTGATAGGCGACGCGGCCTTCGAGAGCGAGGCTGGCCGCCAGAATCGGACCACCGACCGAAGTGCAAGCGCGCTCGAAAGGCCCCGCGAATATGGGGTTCTCTATCGTACCGATCCGATAGGTCCGCCGCGCGGCGACCGGCGTCAAGCCGTTCAACTCGGCGCTACGCAAGGCCTCGATATAATCGGCCCGGTGAAAACTCTCGAGTTCCCGCACGGTCGCAGCCGGGGCTGTCCGCCATGATCCTTCCAGCCACCCGAGCGTCCGGCAAAGATCGACGGTCGTCTCGACGCGCGCAATCGCCAGAGGATGATTCCGCCCATAGGCGGCGCGCCGATAGAGTTCGCTGCCCACAAACACAGGGGCGAGACGGCGCGCCGAGCCGCGCGGCGCCGAGCATCGCAGGGCCTCCCGATCCGTAATAATTGGCGCATCCTCTTGACAGCGACGGCCCAACAATATTCAATTATGCTAATAAAGCAAATTTACATGAGCGGCGGCGGCGCCGCTGTGCGAGGGAGGCCTTGATGGCGTCTGTGGCCGGCGGCGAAGCCGCGAACGCGAAGAGCATGACGATCATCGTCACCAAGGGCTCGCTCGATTGGGCCTATCCGCCGTTCATACTGGCGACGACCGCGGCCGCGATGGGCGTCGACGTCACGATGTTCTTCACCTTCTACGGTCTGCCGCTGTTGTTGAAGAAACTCGACCTGCAGGTAACCCCGCTAGGCAATCCCGCGATGAAAATGCCGATGATGGGCATGCATATGGCGATGCCCAATCTGCTGGGCGTGTTGCCGGGCGTCACCGCCGGCGCGACCGTGATGATGAAGAATCTCATCGCGAAAAAAGGCGTCGCTTCGATCGAAGAATTGCGCGCGGCGGCGATCGAGTCCGACGTGAAAATGATCGCCTGCCAGATGACCATGGACCTGTTCGAGTACAAGCTCGAAGACATGATCGAAGGGCCGACTCTCGGCGGCGCCGCGACCTACCTGGAAGGGGCGCTGAAATCGGACATCAATCTTTACATATGACCGCGTCCTCGGCGCGACGCGAGGACGGGTTCACTCCAGGGAAAAAGGCGCCATGGCTGACCAAGTGCTTGATGCGAAGGGACTGAACTGCCCGTTGCCGATCCTGAAGGCGAAGAAAGCTCTCAAGGACATGGCGACGGGGGCGACCTTGCAGATTGTCGCGACGGACCCCGGCGCGGTCGCCGATTTCCAGGCTTTCTGCCGCGCCACCGGCAATGAATTGCTGGAGTCCAGCCAGGATGGGAAGACATACACCTTCTTGATCAAGCGGACGGCCTAAAGGGATCAGCGGCGGAGCGACCATGTCATCGAATGCTCTTTTCATTCTGCTGTGTTCCGGCGAGCACGAGAAGATCCAAATGGCCGCGATGATGGCTTCCGTCGCCGCCGTGTCCGAGCGCCCGGTCGAAGTCTTCGTCGGCATGAACGCCATACTGGCTTTCGCGAAGGATGCGCCCGCTGGGCGACGTTACCGCGGCGGCGAGTTCTCGAAGCTGCTGCTGTCGAAAAATGCTCCCGATTCGATCACGCTATTCCGGCAGGGCAAAGAGCTCGGGGATTTGAAAATGTGGGCCTGTTCGATGGCGCTCGATGTGGAGGGTTGGGAAATGTCGCACCTTGAAAGCGATCTGTTCGACGGCCCGCTCGGCCTGACGAAATTTCTGTCGGACGCCGAGACGGGCCAGTTCGTGACCTTGTGAGCGCCGCGGGAGCCAATCGCTATGGGCGAGAGAACGACGATCGACGCGCGGGGCGCTTTCTGTCCCGGCCCATTGCTTGAACTGATCGCCGCGTTGAGGCTGGCGCAGGTCGGCGACGAGGTGGATATCTGGTCGAGCGACAAAGGCTCGGTCACCGACATTCCCGAATGGTGCAAGAAAGTGAAGCACGAATGCGTCAGCGTCACCGAACAGAACGGGTACTGGAGCGTCCTGGTGAAAAAAGCCAAATGACGCAAATTTCAATCGCCTGACCTGCAGTGAACGACAGGGCGGGATTCCAAAGTTCGCGGGAGGAACGTATGGCCAAACAAATCCTGATTGTCGGCGGCGGCGTCGCCGGAACCATCATCGCCAATGGTCTCTGCCGGCAAATCCAGCAGGAACTGTCATCTGGCGCCGTGACGATCACGATGATCGGCGCGAGCGACAAGCACATGTATCAGCCCGGTCTGCTTTACGTTCCGTTCGGCAAGATACGCGAATCCGAATTGTTTCGCGACCAGCGCAAAATCCTCGACAAGCGGGTCGCCTTCTTCGTCGATCCCGCCAAGAATATCGATGTCGCAGCCAAGTCGGTGACGACTCAATCGGGCAAGACCTACGGCTACGATTATCTGGTCATCGCCACAGGCTCGCGCATCCGTCCGGATTTGGTGCCGGGAATGGCGGAAGGCGCTCACTGGTTTTATGACCTCGACGGCGCCCGCAAGATGCGCGATGCGCTCAACGAATTTCAGGGCGGCAAGGTCGTCATCAACGTCAACGCGCCGCACAAATGCCCGGTCGCGCCGCTCGAGATCACCTTCATGCTGCGCGAGTTCCTCGCCGGCAAGGGCGTGATGGACAAAAGCGAAATCACCTACACCTACCCGATCGGACGGCTGCATGCGCTCGAACCGGTCGGCCAATGGACGGTTCCAGAGTTCCAGCGCTACGGCATCAAATCGGAAGTGTTTTTCAACACAAAATCCGTCGACCCGAAGGCCAAGACCATCACGTCGGAAGAGGGCGTGACCCTGCCCTACGACCTGCTCATCGCCATCCCGCCGCATTCCGGACAGCAGGTGATCCTGGATTCCAAGCTCGGCGCCGGCGGCTGGGTTCCCACCAACAAGCAATCCCTGTTGCGCGAGGGTTCCGACAACGTCTTCATCGTCGGCGACACCACCAACATCCCGATCTCCAAGGCGGGCTCCACCGCGCATTTCGAGGCCGATACGGTCGTCGACAATCTCGCCTCGCTGATCAAGGAGCAGCGCTGGTCGCGCAATTACGACGGCAAGGTCTTTTGCTTCGTCGAGACCGGCATGACGACGGGCACCTATGTCTGGTTCAACTACACCACGCCGCCCAATCCGGGGCCGCCGTCACAGATGATCCACTGGTTCAAGCTCGGCTATAACCGGCTCTACTGGCTATCCGCGCGCGGCCTGTTGTGAGGAGGCGGCGATGAACGACACGGCGATTTCCAATCAGCCGATGGACGAGATGAGCCGGCTGGCGGCGGCGGCGCGCGAGGCTTTGACCGACCAGATGGTCGAGCGCTTCGCCGTCACCGGCGGTCACGCTTTGGAGCTGATCGACCGCCTCAACGACGAAACGACGAGCGCCGCGGTGCACGGCCTGATCGACCGCCTGACCGAAATGCATAAGGTCGGCGCGCTCGACACGGCCTGCGACATCGTCATGCTGGCCCATGCCGCGCGCAGCGCGTTGACCGACAGCATGGTCGAACGCCTGTTCGTCTTCGTCGAAAGCATGGTGAATTCGGTCGCCAACGAGGAAGTCGGCGCTCTTGTTCACGACGCGCGTCACGCCCTGGAGGACGCCGCCGCCGATGCGGCGAACGCCCCCGCGCGTGGGGGAATTGTGTCGATGCTGTCGATGCTCGCCAAACCGGAAACGCAGGCCAGCCTGCAATTCCTGCTGAATTTCGCGGGCAGGCTGCAAAGCCGGTCGCCCGGCGGATAGCCGAGCTGCGGCCGGGGCGGCGAACGCGCGGAGGTTCTCCGAGGGAGTCGCGCGCCGGAAAACAACCGACCGAAACGCGGTTGCGAACAAGCCGCCGTCGTGAATGGACGCCGCTGGCGCCTAATCGAGGTGGGCGCCGAGCCAGTGACCCCGCACAACGAGACTGCGGGCGGCTTCCTCGACGAGCGACATCGCTTTCGCCGCCGCGGGGGACAGGGTCGCTTCCACGGAACGACAGAGAACGATGCTACGATGGCAGCCGCCTTCGGCGAACCGCCTGACGCGCATGCGGCTGTAGTTTGCGTCTCTCTGCAGACAGCCCCCTGGCAGCAGAGAGGCGCCCAGGCCAGCGTCGACGCATTGCGTAATGAGCGCTATGGCGTCGACCTCGTGTTTCACGTCCAGCGGCAAGGAACGGGCTCTGAAATGGCCCTCGACGCAGGCTCTTAGCCCGTTTCCGATCGATGGCAACACGAACTGTCGCCGCGACGCGCTTTCGAAGGAGATATGGGTCTCGAAGTCGTCTTCATCCGCCTTCTCGGGCTCGATGAAAAGCAGTTCCTCCACGAGCAGAGGCTGACAGACGAGGCTTGAGCGAGACCGGGGGCTCGCGATCACCGCAAAATCGAGCTTGTTCGACCGGATGGCGCCGGCCAACAAGTGGCTCTGCTCCTGCTTGAGCTCCAATCGCACATCGGGGCAGCGATTCGTCGTCATTTCCAAAAGCGGCAGCGCGAGCACCGCCATCAGACTATGCGGCATGCCGACTGTCACCAACCCCGAAGGCTTCCCGACAGACTTTCGAACGTCCAGCCGCGCGCGATCGACTTGCTTGAAGAGAATTTGGCAGTGGTCATAGAGCCGCGCGCCGGCCTCAGTCGTCACGACGCCTTGCGCGGAGCGTTGCAGCAGCGGCGTGCCCAAGTCCAGCTCCAGCGCTTGGATGCTCTTGCTCAACGCCGGCTGCGCGACATGCAA
>JBEKSH010000222.1:0-5562 GCA_049517235.1 Roseiarcus sp.
TGGGACGTCGGCGGGGGACTCGAATATCGGGTGTTCAGCAACTGGACGGTCTTCGGCGAGTACCGCTACGCGAATTACGGATCGGTCAACGTCGCCTTCCCGCTCGCCGGGCGGTCCACCAGTTCTGCGCTCACGGCGGATTCACTGACGCTGGGTGTGAACTATAAATTCTAACCGCTGGCCGGGCCGGCCGGCTAGGCCGGCCGGGAATTGCGGGGCTTGAGCCGCATTGCGTGATTTCTTGATCCGTCAGCTTAACTCCGCCAAGCCGGAGCCGGCAGCCGAAATGATCTGGTCGCCGGGAATTCGCGCTTTTCGCGGCGCGTCCCGACAGCCCCGGATTTTCTGATCCGGCGCTTGCCGTCGCCGCGCTCGGGCATGGCCCGGTCGCCGGCGGCTTCGCGAGCTTTGAGCGTACCGCGCGGTGCGGCCCGCATAGGATTCCAAGTATTACAAGGCGTTACGTGGGCTACTTATCGGGCTACTGCGGGTTTGGACTTCCGATCCCGTGCGTCAACGCTAAGCGCCTCGCCGGCGGCGCACCACGGAGAGCCAGCTTTCAGGCGTCGTGGTTCGCCGCGTGCATGGATCGACGCAACACCGGCGCCTCGCCATAGATCTCCTGAAAGTCCTCGCTTCGCGAGTCGCGAAGTATCGCCCGGCACAAGACGATAAATCCCTCCGGGGTGATGCCGGTGCTCGCGGTCAACATTCTGGCGATGCGGATGGTCTGTTCCTTGGCCGCCTGGGATTTCCGAGGAATTCTAATCATTGTCGTCTCCTGAACTTTTGACCTCAATGCGCTTTGGCCATCCGCGATGCGATCGGCCGCGTAGGCCTGTTCGCGCCTTATTGGTGAGAGAATCGAAACCGATATCCGCCGGCTTACGGTCTGGCCGGGGATTGCCGCTTTCGATCGACTTTGGCGACGAGGGGTCTTTGATACGCGGGTTTGCGGGGTCCCTGGCGGCAGTTGCGGCGAGAGTCACTGCGCCCCCTTGCCAAACCGCTAAATCCGGCTCGAAACACGCCGTCGCAGCGGATTTCCCGCGCCGTTGCGTTGACGCCTCGCTAAAACGCTAAATCCAAATTGAAGCATGCCGCGCCGAGCGGCTTTCCCGGCGCCGGCCGGCGAGCCTCACCCGCCGCGCCACGGCGTCTCCGGCACCGGGGTCAGCGGCCCCTTGCCGTCGAGCCAGGAATTGAGATTGGCGATCATCAGGTCGCCCATCGCCTGGCGGGTGTGGCGCGAGGCCGAGCCGACATGCGGCAAGAGCACCGCATTGTCGAGCGCCAGCAGCGCGGCGGGAACGTTCGGCTCGTTCTCGAAGACATCGAGGCCCGCGCCCAGAATCCTGCCCTCTTCGAGGGCGGCGATCAGCGCCGCCTCGTCGATCAGCGACCCGCGCGCGACATTGACGATGATTCCGTCCGGCCCGACCGCGTCGATGATCGCGCGATCGACGATGTGCCGCGTCTGCGCGCCGCCGGGCGCGGCGATCATTAGAATGTCGCAGGCGCGCGCCATGCCCTCAAGCGTCGGATAGTAGAGATAGGGCGCGCCCGGCTGCGGCGTGCGGCCGTGATAGACGACGTCGAGGCCGAAGGCGGCGGCGCGCCGCGCGATCGCCTTGCCGATCCGCCCGAGGCCGAGAACGCCCATCGTGCGGCCGCGCAGCGAGGCGGTCAGCGGGTAGGGCGCGGCGCGCCAGCGCCCTTCGCGCAGATAGCGCTCGGCCTGCGGCAGTTTGCGGATCGTCGCCAGCGTCAGCGCCATCGCGATATCGGCGACCTCGTCGTCGAGAACGCCCGGCGTATGGGTGACGATGATGCCATGTGCGGCCGCCCAGGCGGCGTCGATATGGTCGTAGCCGACGCCGAAGCTCGCGACGATCTGCAGGTTGGGCAGGCGGCTCATCAGCGCGGCGTCGACGACGGCCTGATGCGAAGTCGCGGCGATCGCCCTGATGCGCGGCGCCAGACGCTCGAGCGCCGCCTGGGGATCGGGGGCCAGCCACAACCGATGCAGATTCATGCGCTTTTCGATGTCGCCGCCGATACGCGCGATGCCCTCGAGCGGGACGAGAACGTCAAATTCCGCCACTTGAAATTCCTCCAGCCTTGGTTGCGCCGGGCCCGGCCCGCGATGCTGCGCATGATTCAACGGCGATGCAAGAACGATGCAAGCTTGCAAACCCCGCTTGGACGCCGCCGCCGCCGGGCCGCGATGCGGCTCGCGCGTCGCCCATCTTTCGCTCGGGCGCGGGACGTGGCACATGCGTTTCATGCAAAGTGCAGTCGGCCTTGCGCCAATTCGCCGCCCCCTCGTGCGGCGCGTCATGCTCCAGGATTTCCGCTCCTATGCGACGCTCGATCTCGCAACGGACGGGCTCATTGTGGCCCTCGTCGGGGAAAACGGCGCCGGCAAGACCAATCTCGTCGAAGCCCTGTCGCTTTTCGCGCCAGGACGCGGATTGCGGCGCGCGCAGCTTGGCGACTGCGCGCGCATCGGCGGCGCCGGCGGCTTCGCGGCCTCGATCCTTGTCGAGGACCAGGGCGCGTCTCGCCGGCTTGGGACCGGGCTGGAGCGGCAGCCGGACGTCCCGCCCGCGCGGGTCAACCGCATCGACGGCGCGCCCGTCGCCTCGGCGCGCGCCTTCGCCGATCATTTGCGCGTCGTCTGGCTCACCCCGTCGATGGACGGCTTGTTCATCGACCCGGCGAGCGAGCGGCGACGATTTCTCGACCGGCTGGTGCTGGCGATCGATCCCAGTCATGGCGCGCGGGCCAGCCAGCTGGAGCGCGCGCTGCGCGGCCGCAACCGCCTGCTGGAGGAAGGCGCGCGCGATCCCCATTGGCTGGACGCCATCGAGCGCGAGGCGGCCGAACTCGCGGTCGCCGTCGCGGCGGCGCGCCACGAATGCGTGACGCGGCTGAAGGCGATGATCGCGCGGGAGCGCGACGACTCCTCGGCCTTTCCATGGGCCGATCTGGCGCTGGAAGGCGACGTCGAGCGCCTCGTCGCGCAAATGCCGGCGCTCGCCGCCGAGGAGCGTTATCGCGCGCTGCTGCGCGACAACCGGGGCCGCGACGCCGCCGCGGGACGCACGCTGATCGGTCCGCATGTCGGGGATCTCATGGTCTGGCACGGCCCCAAGGGAGCGCCCGCCGCGCAGGCCTCGACCGGCGAGCAAAAGGCGCTGCTGGTCGGCCTTGTGCTCGCCCATGCGCGGCTGGTTGCGGAAATGAGCGGCATGGCGCCGTTGGCGCTGCTCGACGAAGTGGCCGCGCATTTCGATCCGCGCCGCCGCGCGGCGCTGTTCGAGGCGCTCGAGCGGATCGGCGGCCAGGTGTTCCTGACCGGCGCCGACCCCGCCGCCTTCGCCGATCTCGCCGGGCGCGCGCAGTTTCTGGACGTCGCGCCAGGCCGCGTCGAACGGCGGGGGTAGGGGGTCCTCTGGCGATGTCGGCGCGCTCGCGCGCCGCAGCCCGCGTCCACGGCGCAGGCTTGCCCGAGCGCCAAGACCAAGGCAAACTAGCGCCCGCGATCGCTTCATCCTGTCAATCTTTCCGGGGGGAAATCCATGCAGCGCCGCTTGTCTCTCGCACTCCTCATTGCCGGTCTCGCCATGCCGGTCGCGGCGTCGGCCGCCGACCCGCAGATCGAACGCGGAAAATACCTCGTGACCCTCGGCGGCTGCGGGGATTGTCACACGCCGGGCACGTTCCTTGGCCATCCCGACATGACGCGGCTGCTCGGCGGCTCCGATGTCGGTTTCGCAATTCCCGGCGCCGGCGTCTTCGTCGGCCGCAATCTCACGCCTGACAAGGAGACCGGCCTTGGCGGCTGGACCACCGAGCAGATCGTCGCCGCGTTCACCACCGGAAAGCGTCCCGACGGCCGCGTTCTCGCGCCGATCATGCCGTGGCCGGCGCTGGCGCAGCTGACCAGCGCCGACGCCCAGGCGATCGCCGCCTATCTGAAGAGCATTCCGGCGGTCAAGAATGCGGTTCCCGGGCCGTTCGGCCCCAACGAGAAGCCCAGCGTGCTGGTCTTCACCATCGTCCCCGGCGACGTCTACGCGGCCATGCCGAAGCCGCCCGCGCCGTGAGAGCGCGCCCTGTCGGCAACCCCTCGAAAGCGGCTCGGCGAGCACGCCCATTGGCGGCGCGAGCTTGGCGCTTTCCAATCTGCTGGTCGAGGTGGACGCCATCGCCGTCGTTTCGTAACGCGCTCAGCGTCAGGCGTGGCCCGCTTCGGAGGACAGCATCGCGGCGTTCACGCCGATCTTGGCCAGCGCGCGATCGTATTTGGAGTCGTAATCGGCGTCGAACACGAGGGCCGGATCGGCCGGGCAGTTCAGCCAGCCGTTGGCGAGGATTTCGCTCTCCAGCTGCCCCGATGACCAGCCGGCGTAACCGAGCGCCAGAACGGCCTTTTTCGGGCCTTTGCCGATGGCGATGGCGCGCAGGATGTCGAGCGTCGCGGTCAGGCAAATGCCGTCGCCGATCGAGACCGTCGAATTGTTGATGAAATAGTCGCCCGAATGCAGCACGAAGCCGCGTCCTCGCTCCACCGGCCCGCCGCGCAGCACGCGGACCTCGCCGGCCTGAGGGGGCAGAACGATCGCCTCGGCCGGCTTGACGATGTCGAGCTGGACCAGCAATTCGGGGAAATTCGTCGCTTCGGCCTTCTGGTTGACGATAATCCCCATCGCCCAGTCTTCGCGATGGGCGCAGAGATAGACGACGGAGCGCGCGAACGGCCCCTCCCGCAAAGCCGGCATGGCGATCAACATCTGGCCCTCGAGATTGGCGAGGTTGAGGCCGGCGGGGCCGCCTGGGGTTTTGGAAGCGCTGTTCATGACGCCATGCTACGCATCCCCTTCTCGCTGTCAAAGTGAGTCTTTCAGATGAAAGCCGTTGGCCGGCCGGCGGCGGCTGGTGTTTGCGTTCACGGCGGTCTCGTCATCGCTTCACGCGAATGTTGATGGCGCCGCCGGGCCGATCGCTTTAGAGGGAGGCATGCCGATCACGCGTCGTCTTCCCATTCTCGTTTTGGCGCTTTGCGGCGCCGCGCAGCCCGCCTTGGCCGCCGACGCTTTTTCATCGGACTGGGCGGACGGGCTCAAATCCTCGGCGCGGCTGATCGCCGGCGCGCCGGCGGACGGCGTTCTTCAGGCCGGCGTCGAGATCAAGCTGGCGCCCGGCGCGATCACCTACTGGCGCAATCCCGGCGACGCGGGGCTGCCGCCGACCCTGTCGTTCGAGGGCTCGAGCAATCTGGCGCAGGCGCGAACCTCCTTCCCCGCGCCGCGGCGGCTGCCCGAGGGGAGCGGCGAGGCCTTCGGCTACGATCGCGGGCTGATCCTGCCGATCGATATCGAACCGATCGAGCTGGCCAAGCCCGTGGCGCTGGCGCTGAAACTGAATTACGCGGTCTGCGAGAGGATTTGCGTTCCGGCCGAAGCGAGCCTGCGCCTCATCCTGCCCGTCGATGCGGCGCCTTCGCCCTATGCGGGGGCGATCGCCAAAGCCAAGGATCTGACCCCGCGACGCGTG
>JBEKSH010000223.1:0-5507 GCA_049517235.1 Roseiarcus sp.
GCCTTGACCAGTTTCGCCGGCCAAGCCAAGGCGCTCGCGACTCTCACAAGAGGATCGCGGATCGATACCGTGATCACGCCCCACGACGGCGAATTCGCAAGATTATTCAAAGGCGAGGACGAAATTCTCAACCTGCCGTCGAAGCTGGCGCGCGCCCGCGCGGCGGCGGCGTTTCTTGGCGCCGTCGTCGTTTCGAAGGGCGCCGACACGGTGGTCGCCGAGCCGGGCGGACGCGCGACCATCGGCCTCGATCTGCCGCCGACTCTGGCGACGGCGGGCTCGGGCGACGTGCTGGCCGGCTTCATCGGCGGCCTGTTGGCGCAGGGCATGCCGGTATTCGCGGCGGCGAGCTGCGCCGTCTGGCTGCACGGCGCCGCCGCGCGCGCCTTCGGGCCGGGCCTCATCGCCGAGGACCTGACGGAAACGCTGCCGCTGGTGTTGCGCGGGCTGGCGGGGTAGCGGCGAAAACTTGCGCGGCGCCCGCTTCGGCGCTTTTGTGTCCGCTGCAACGAACGAGGATCCGATGCGCGCCGTTGGCTACCACAACCCCCTCCCGATCGCAGACCACGCCGCCCTCGCCGATATCGATTTGCCGAAGCCCGAGCCGGTCGGCAGGGACCTGCTGGTCGAGGTGCGCGCCGTGTCGGTGAACCCGGTCGACACCAAGGTGCGGCGCTCGGCCAAGCCTGAAGGCGGGGGTTGGAAGGTGCTCGGCTGGGATGCGGCCGGGACGGTCGCCGCCGTTGGGCCGCAGGCGACGCTATTCCAGCCGGGCGACGCTGTGTTCTACGCCGGCGCGCTTGGCCGATCCGGCGCCAACGCCGAGTTCCATCTCGTCGACGAGCGGATCGTCGGCGCCAAGCCGACGTCGCTCGATTGGCCGCAGGCGGCGGCCCTGCCGCTCACCGCGATAACCGCCTGGGAAGCGTTGTTCGAGCGCATCGACGTTCGCCGGCCGGTGCCCGGCGCGGCGCCCGCCCTGCTGATCATCGGCGGCGCGGGCGGCGTGGGGTCGATCGCCATACAATTGGCGCGCCGGCTGACCGATTTGACGGTGATCGCCACCGCGTCGCGGCCCGAAACGCGAAGCTGGGTCCGCGAACTCGGCGCGCATCGCGTCATCGACCACGGCAAGCCGCTCGCCGCCGAAGTCGCCGCGCTTGACCTCGGCGCGCCGGGCTTCGTCTTCTCGACCACCAACACCCACCGGCATCTGTCCGAGATCGCAGCGCTGATTGCGCCGCAGGGCCGTTTTGCGGTGATCGACGATCCCGCCGTCCTCGACATCAATCCGTTCAAACGCAAGAGCGTGTCGGTCCACTGGGAGTTCATGTTCACGCGCTCGATGTTCGAGACGCCCGATATCGGCGCCCAGGGCGCCCTGCTCAACGAAGTCGCGCGCCTAGTCGACGAAGGCGTGCTGCGCACGACGTTCGCCGAAAACTTGGGCCTGATCAACGCGGCGAACCTGCGGCGCGCGCATGCGCTGATCGAGAGCGGACGCGCCAGGGGCAAGATCGTGCTCGCCGGCTTCGGCGACGACGTCCAATAACGGCGATCATGCGGAATTTGGCGGCAGCCGCAAAATCCCCAAAAACCAAAGGATATCACGGCCTAGCCGACCACGAACATCGTCTTCACCCCGGCCGCCTGATGCTCGGGGATCGCCGATTCGATCGGCCAACGGCCCGGATTGTCGGCGACAAACGCGACATGGCTGGTCTTGCCGGGCGCGATCAGCACGCTGTCGCGCCAATAAGGCTCCCAGCCGTCGTCCATCGGATGGAGCAGGCGCATGAAATGGCCATGCAGGCGAATGGCCTGGGTGACGGCGGTCTTGTTGACGAGGCCCAGCGTCACCGGCGCGCCTCGCGCGACCGAGAAAAGCGGCTTGGCGGGCCAGCCGGGCAGCGTCGCGCCATTGATCGAGAACGGCGCGTCCGCGCCGCCCCCAATAGTGATGTCGACGCGTTTGGCGCGATCGAGGTCGATTTCGCGCGGCAGCAGCGGATTGGCCTCTAGGCCGGCGAGAGGCTGGCGCGGCCCGACGGGATCGCCGGCGGCGGCCATGACGATCAGCGGGCGGTCCGTCTCGCCGGCGATCGGCGCGGCGGCGCCGCCGAGCAGAACGAAGCGCGCGGACGCCCCGGTGCGCGGCATGTCGAACATCATGTCGAAGCGGGCGCCCGGGCCGATCGGGAACGCGTTGCGCAACGGCGCAAACGCTTCGCAAGGCTGGCCGTCAAGCGCGATGATGAGCGGCTTCACGCCCTCGACGCCGATCACCATGATCCGGGCGTTGGCGGCGTTGGCGAGGCGCAGGCGCACACGGGCGCCGGGCGCCGGGTTCAGAACGAGCGGCGTCGCGCCATTGTTGGCGGCGAGCTGCGCGCCGAGGCGCCCGGCGCCGCGCGCCAGGCCCGGGTCGGAAAAGTCGTCGCGGACCTGGCCGTTCGCGTCGAGTTTCCAGTCGGCGAGGGCGACAATGGCCTCCAGATCGACCGCCGGCGGCGAAGCTTCGTCGACAACGATCGGCCCGTAAAGGCCGCGCCCGACCTGTCCCGGAGTCGCCGCGCCGGCGTGCGGCCGATAGAGGTTGAAGCCGGAATCGGGCGGCGTGAAGCGATAATCGAAGCTGGAGCCGGGGGGAATAGTCGGCTGCGTCAGCCCGCCAACGCCCGCCATCGCATTGGCGACGCGCAGGCCGGGCCAGCAGAGCGTGGTCGGCTCGGCCAGCTGGTTGGTCAGCCGGACCTTCAGCGCCTCGCCCTTGCGCAGCCGCAGCAGCGGTCCCGGCGTCGCGCCTTCATAGCCGAGCGCGTCGCTGGGCGGGGCGGGGGCGCCGAGAATCTGCGCCTTGGCCGGCCCGACCTCGAAAAGCCGGAAGCCGTCCGCCGACAGGCGCGGGGAGGCGGGCTGCGCCGATCCGCCCGCGCCAAACGCCGCCCACAGCGTGGCCGAGACCCCCGCGCGCAACACCCGGCGGCGATCGACATTCATCGCGCGGCGCTCCGCCGTCCCTTGCGGCGCGGACCGGGCCGTTGTTTCATTATGGACCAGTCGGCGCGGCGCGGACCTTGCGTCAGCTTGGCTGTCCCCGTGGCGCGGACACGATGGCGGCCGTCCTCGTCAGGGGCGGCGGCTTCGGCGCTGCGAGATTTGAGCGTTGGAGGGGCGTTTGTGAGCAAGTTCGTCGCTTTCGCCGGCGCCGCCGCGGCGCTGGCCTTTTGCCTGTGGCTGGCGCCATGGCGATCCCTTGGCGTCCAGGCGCACGACGCGGCGCCCGCGATTGTTCTGGCTGGCGGCCTGTTCACCGTCGCGATCGCCGTATTGATCCGGGACTAACCGGTTTCCGCCGGAAATCCAAGTCGGCCGCCGTTCGCGTTTTTTTGTGGCGCGGGCGGCGCAAGATGCTATAGACGGCGCCCGATGCGGCGGGTCCTCCCACGCGAGGCGCCTTGATGCGGGCGTGGCGGAATTGGTAGACGCGCCGGATTTAGGTTCCGGTGGCGAGAGTCGTGGGGGTTCGAGTCCCTCCGCCCGCACCATCATCGATGCGCGGCTGTCGGCGGCCGGCGATCGCCGGTTTGATCGTCTTGGGCTTCGGCCGCCCGCGGTGCGGGTTGTCGAAGGTTTTGTTTTTACGGGGCGGGTTTGACATGCAAGTGACCGAGACGCTTTCGCAGGGGCTGAAGCGCGAATACAGCATCGTGCTGCCGGCGACCGATCTTGCCGCGCGCCTCGACGGCCAGCTCGCCGATATGAAGAACAAGATCAGGATCAACGGCTTCCGGCCGGGCAAGGTTCCCGTCGCTCATCTCAAGCGCGTCTATGGCCGATCCGTGATGGCCGACGTCGTGCAGGAGGCGATCACCGAGGCCAACAAGCAGATCGTCGACGAGAACGGCCTGCGGTTGGCCCAGCAGCCGAAAGTGGAGTTGCCGACCGATCAGGCTTCCATCGAAGCGGCGCTGGAAGCGCGCGGCGACCTCAACTTCAAAGTGGCGCTCGAAGTGCTTCCGAAGTTCGAAGTGGGCGCGTTCGATGACATTTCCATCGAGCGTCCGGTGGTTGACGTGGAGCCGGCGGACGTCAACCGGGCTCTCGACCGTCTGGCCGACAATCGGCGCGCCTATGTCGACAGACCCGAGGGCGCCGCGGCCGAGAACGGCGATCGCGTGACGGTCGATTTCGTCGGCAAGATCGCCGGCGAATTGTTCGAGGGCGGAACGAGCGAGAATATCGAAGTGATTCTCGGCTCCAATACGTTCATTCCCGGTTTTGAGGAGCAACTTCTCGGCGTTGTCGCCGGCGCGCGCCGCGCAGTGGAGGCGACCTTCCCCGAGGCCTATGTCGATCGCGCGCTGGCCGGGCAGAAGGCGGCTTTCGACGTCACGGTCAAGGCGGTCGCCGCGCCCGAGGCCTTCGCGATCGACGACGAATTCGCCAAGAGCCTCAATTTCGACGGCCTCGACAAGCTCAAGGAAATGATCTCAGGCAATCTGACCAACGAATATTCAAGGCTTTCGCGCGAAAAGCTGAAGCGCCAGTTGCTCGACGCTCTCGACAAACGCTATTCGTTCGAACTTCCCGAGGGACTTGTCTCGCAAGAGTTCGAATCGATCTGGCGCCAGGTCGAACAGGAACAAAAGGCGTCCGGGCGCGGCTTCGCCGAGGAGAACACCACCGAGGAAGCGGCGCGCGCCGATTATCGCCGCATCGCCGAGCGGCGGGTGCGCCTTGGGCTGTTGCTGGCGGAAGTCGGCTCCAGGGCGGACGTCAAGGTCGCCGACGAGGAAGTCACCGGCGCGCTGATCGCCCGCGCCCGCGCCTATCCCGGCCAGGAAAAGCAGATCTGGGACTATTACCGCAACAACGCCCAGGCCCTGGCCGAATTGCGCGCCCCGATCTATGAGGAAAAGGTCGTCGACTTTATTCTGACGCAGGCCAAAGTGGGCGAGCGCAAGGTGACGCGCGAGGAACTGCTGAAGGCCGACGACGATACGCAGACGACGACCTGAACGACGGCGCCGGGGCGAGCCAAAAAGCGGGGCGGGCGAAGCGGCTCGCCCTCGCCAAGCGTCCCAATTGCGCCGCGTTTGGCGCGCCAGGCAAGCTCTGTCGGCGCCGCCGCTCCTCGCGATTCGCTCTGGTTGGTCGCCCCTCGCCTGACGCCGGCGAATGGTCGCCGCATCGGCCCTTTAACAACACCCGCGTCGTCATTATGTTGCGGTTCAGTAACCACGCCTGATTCCCTCGAAAGCGAGATCCATGCGCGACCCGATCGATTACTATTACAACAATCTGGTGCCGATCGTCATCGAGCAGTCGGCTCGCGGCGAACGGTCGTTTGACATCTTCTCGCGGCTGTTGCGGGAGCGGATCATCTTCATGGTCGGGCCGGTCGACGACGTATCGGCCTCGCTTGTGGTCGCTCAATTGCTGTTTCTCGAAGCGGACAATCCCAAGAAGGAGATCGCGCTTTATATCAATTCGCCGGGCGGCGT
>JBEKSH010000224.1:0-5494 GCA_049517235.1 Roseiarcus sp.
TCGAGCGCGGTCGTGCCCTTAGCGCCCGGCGCGGCGATCGTTCCGTCGGCGCCTGCGCCGGCGGCGGCAAGGCCTGAGCCGTCCATCGGGCGCAAGTTGCCCTCTTCGGAATCGGCCCAGATCGAGCGATGGCCCGCGGCAAGCTCCTCGGCCGAAATCTTGCCAAATTCGGGCGACACATGGAGCAGCGCGCGCTTCAAATCGAGCGATTTGAGCATCGCCACCAGCAGATGGCCGGTGCGGATCTGCGTCTCGCCGAACAGCAGCGTCGCATAGTGCCAGCCCCGATCGAGCGCGTCGGCGACCTGATTGGAAATGCCCGGCATCTCCGTTTCGTTCTTGCGGAAGCCATTGACGACGCCCGTGGCGTCGCTCAGCAGCTTGGCGCGATTGAGCTTGAAATGATCGGCGCTCAGCGCGAGATCGGTCCGGTTTTTCTGGAGGAGATGCAGCATCCAATGGCTGAGCTCGACGTTGCGGTTGCCCGCGCCCTTGGCCTGCCGCAAAGCTTGAATGAACGCGTCATAACCGACCCGGTTGAGCTTGCCGGTGACCGATTCGACGCTGATGTCTGCGCCCATTTTCCTGTCCTCCGACCGCTCTAAGGTGATGCGGCCCTTTGCCGATTATAGGCCAGACGGCTAACTACGTGAAATCTCGCATCCGTGCGGATCGTCTGATCCGCCCTCGACCAATTGGGCGCCATCCAGCTGGTCCAGCCGAGCTTGGCGCCTTGCCCCAGGCGGACCGGCGTGATTTCGCCAGCTGGAATGGCGAGCTCCATGTCCCAGTCGAATTCTTCGCCCAGATAAAGAAAGACCGCGTCGGCGACCTGCTGCGCGAGATCGGGACCGGGCAGGAACCGCTCGTATTGCGCAATGTCTTTCACGAAAATGCGGATGCGAATTTTGTCGATCACGCTGAATATGCTCGACCCGAGAATGCAATCGCCGCCCAGTCGGCTCTGATTGGCGCCAAGTTGGGTGCATTCGTGTTTGTCGAAAGACAGCCACGAACCGACGAATTCGTCGATCTCGACCTTCACGCCGAACAGCCCGGCGATCAGACTGCGCAAACGCGACGCGCTCTTGGCTTTGGGCGCGATGAGACCGGCGAACTGCATCTTCGCGAAGTCGGAAATCGAATCGACATCGCGATAGGGCGGCGTGCCGACGCCGATCATCGAACCGACATAGGTCCTGAAACGATCGGCGCCAGGCCGGTCGTTCTGGGCGATCGGGCGAGGATCGGCCCATGCGCGAAAGAACAGCGCGAGAAAACGCCGCTGGAAAATATCGACGAAGCGCGGGAACGCGTCGTCGCGCTCCAAAAGCCAGATGTAGCTTTCTTCCGTCGTCGTCAGCGGCAACGCGCCTTGCGGCCCGAACATGCCGAGAAACCGCGCGGTCAGGCGCATCCGGCCGGAGGCCTCCAACGCCGCGCCTTCCAAAGTGGAGGCGGGAAATTCCATGTAAGGATTTTGCGTGACGACCACGAATTCGTCGGCAAGCGTCGCGGCGTCGCCGATGCGCGGCTTTTGTGGATGCTCGCGCTCGAAGCGGCGCAGCACGTTGAACAAGTCGAAGCGCCAGGGTTCGGCGACGAGCTGGTCCAAATAGCTCATAGGTCGCTCCGCGAACCCAGGCGCGGCGGCCAGCGCATGATCTCGCCGCGCTCGGTCGTGCGGATCACCGTCTGCGTGAAATGATTGAGGCCGACATATTCGCTGAAGAAGCGATCGAGGACGGCGCCAATGAGAAAGGGCCCCGATCCTTCATAGGATTTGTCATCGATCAACACGGTGATTTCCGTGCCGCGCGCCGCGCCAACGCCGTGGCTGCGGCGTATGCGCCGCACAATCGGGCGGGAGTCGATGCTGCGAACGCCGCGAATCCTGCGCTCGGTCGCACCGTCGGACATGTCGGCGAACAGCGCGAGCATTTCGCGCAGCGACTTGCCGCTTTCGCCACCCGCGCGCTGCACGAGCCCGAGATGATTGAGGCTCAGCATATTGACGATGCGCCAGGCGACATCGCCGATCGCCGCGCCTTCGACCTTGCCGGCCATCGAAGTCAGGATAGGCTCGAGCGGGCGCGTCGGACCGGCGATGCAGCGCACCTCGAGCTGCACGTCGTCGAGAAATCTGAAATCCGCGCCGCCGTCGCCCACCGGCAAATGTTCGGGCAGATGGCGATTGGTGCATAGGGCCTGCACGCTGAGCTCGGCGACGCGGTTCACTTCTTCGGGGTCGGAGCGCTCGCCAAGCGAAAGGAACATATCGGTGCCAGTGTAATCGGACTTGTGCCCATATTTTCGCTCCTCGGCGGTGCGCCGGCGCGGCAAGCGCCGCGCCGTGTAGCAAAGGCCGGATGCGCTGCGGGCCGCCGCGGCGGTGTAGAGCGGCTCGACCGCGACCTTCTGCGCAACGCCCGGGATATGTGCGAAGACATTGAGGATCCGATTGGGCTCGAAATCGAGCGTGCGGCTGCGGTCCGGTACGATCTGATATTCGTGCTGGTTCGACTTGACGGCGATGCGATCGAGCGTCTTCTCGAAAAGATTGACGGCCGGCGCCGCGTAGAGCGCGAAGAAATCCTTGCGGATGGCGGCCGCCAGACGCGCATTGGAATCGTCGAAAACAAACACGACGTCGACGGTCTTGGCGGCCAGCTTTGGCGCGACGGAGCCAAGGCCTTGCAGCGTGAAGCCTAGAAAGCGGCGCGGGAACGTGAAATATTCGCGCAGAAAGTCGAAGCCGCGAAACACTCGCTTGTCATTGGCGATTAGCGCCTCATCCTCGTCGAACCCGATCTGCCGCAGCATGTCAGCGGCGCCTTCCACGACAACCGGGTCGCCAAAGGAATCGAGATAGCGGAAGAACACGCCGCGGCAATGAGCGAACATTTGTTCATAGAGCGCCACGGCGTCCGCCTCATGGCCGAGGAAGTGCATGGTCAGGCTTTTGACGCGGCAAGCCGAAAAGCGCAGCTCGGGACGCGTCTGGTTTTCGGAATCACGCGGTTCGTCCTCGATGCGCTCGGCGCCGCGAACCATGATTTGCAGGCGTAGGCCCGCCGAACATTCGGGACCGACTGGCAACCCCAACGCCTGCAGCGGGCCGGGAGCGGCGAAATATTCCGCATTGACGATTTCGAATGGCCATAGCGTGATCGGCGCGGCCAAGGCGAAGCGGCAGGCGATATTGCGCTCCAGCTCCCGATAGGCCGCATCGAGGTAGGCGCCGCGCGGTATGACGCGCCCTTCCCGCAAAGCGGGGTCGCCAAATTTCGGCTGCACTTGCGCAAGAATCGCCGAAGGCGTCGGCGCCAGATAATGCGGCACCAGTTGATCGAGAAGATTGGTCGTGAATTCGGCGAACTCATGCTTGAGCTTGAGCTGGACGCGCGCCGCCAGAAACGCCGACCCTTCAAGCAGGCCGCCGATCATCGGATCGACCCGGTCGCTCATCAGGCCGCCGAGGCGTTCGGCGACGCCTGGATATTCCTGCGCGAATTCGCCCGCTTGCTCGCGCAACAACGCAAGCTCGCGATTGTAGAATTCCAGGAATTCACGGTTCATGCGCGCCTACAATCGATCAATCCGAATCTTGCCTGAATCGAGTTCGACCTCGGCGACGAACTCGACCGGCACATTGACCGGCCTCGCCCGCAGATCGGCCTTGACGTGAAAGCGCAACTTCAGATCTTCGGTGCCGGTCGACATGTCGCGCCGGGCCTGGATGGAATTGCGGGCCAGACGCGGCTCGAAATCCGCCAGCGCGACCTCTATCTCGCGGGAGACGTCGTTCAGCGAATTCTCGTCGATGGTGCGCCAACTGAGGTCGGGGAATCCGTAGTTCAGAATCGAGCTGCGCGCCGCCGGCAAAGAAGACAAATCTTCCGCGGCGTTCAGATTGGTCGTGTTGAACAGGCTGAGCAGATCGGTCATCACCTCGCGCCGCAGTCCCGACTCCGAAATGGGGCTCCTTGTCGTGACGCGCCGCGCCGCGATGACCCGCTCGCCTGCTTCATCCCGCAGATCGAGCCGCTGCTTGGCGTCGCGCTTCTCATGCGCGGCGCGGAACGCATACATCAAAGGAGGAGCCAGACGATCATTCTTATTGGAAACCATCAGCGCCCTCACGCACTAAAAGCATCGGCAATGGGTCTTCGCAAACGCGGCCGCTCGTCCTGCCTGCGCCGCGCAAACAAGAAGTTCACGAGAGCCAGGCTCGAGCCAGCGAAAACATACGGCGGCCACAGCGAAGCGACGACTCATGATATCTTATTCGCCTTGATGTCGTAAGTCTTGGCTATTGCCGCGCCCAGCGTGCCATCGGCTATCTGCGTCTTGTATTCGAATTTGATCTTGGAGAAGTTGAGGGAGACGCTCTCCAGGGGAAGGCCGCCGCCGTCGTGTCCCGTGTGGCTGAATGAAGAGACGAACACTTCGGTCAAAGTGATTGTCATATATTCCTGCGGCTTTTCACCCGCCTTTCGGACAGTCAACACAGCCGTCGCAATGGGTTTGCCGCTGCAGCAATTGATGAAAAGATTCGGCGACGACTTGTCCACGTGTTTGGTGAAATTGATGTCCTCGACCTGAGCCTTTCCGATGCCCGACCCAAGGTTCGCGCCCGCCGACCCTGCGTTCGCTGCGGCGAGGGTGTAGCTATTAATCTGGATTTCACCCCTATGCCTATCATCCTGGGATTCCCCTTCGATCCCGTCGAGCTTAAGAAACATGTCGCCTTGCGCCATGACCATATCCTCAAGAAAGCCGGCGCCCGCCGGCAACGGTTTGGGCCACTCTTCGACCCATCCTTAAGTGGGTGCGTCACTCAAATACTACGGCGGGATATTCGAGCGGGGAATTCAAGCCGCCCGGCCGCTGCGCACCATCGGCAAATCCCCAACTAGTCTCAGCGCTGTGCGCCGCCCGCCATGTCAAGATTCGTCGAGGGCGACGAGCCGGCGAGATCGGCCGCCGTGGCGCGCCGAAGCCCGGCCCCGGCGTTGACATGTCTTCCCACGGCGCGTTGCGCCCTCACACCCTGCTCACCCGCTTCGCAGCGCGGACCAAGGCGCCGCCTGGCGTCGAGTTTGTCTGGCGCCCCGGTGCGAAGCGAACACACAGTCGGCGGCGCCAAACGGTCCTTTTCGCTCAACGCCATCGGCGCGACATCCGAAAGGAGCGAAATGCGAACCAGCGGCCCACGCGCCGGAAGGGGTTTCATCGCGCCTCGCGCCATTCCACATCGCGACGCCGAGGGCGAGGCCCTGAGCGACCCTTGGCTCCGTCTTGGCCTTTCTTCGGCCATCCCTATTCTTGTTGATACCATAAATACATGAGGATCAAAGTTCCGCCGTCTGGCGGGCTAGTCACCCGATTCAATCAGATTGAAGGGTATAGGTGCTTGAGTTTGATGCGTGCGGTGGGCGTGGTGAATTGCCAGTTGGCCTTTGTGTTGTGGGCGTTGCGCTGGCGCTCCCAG
>JBEKSH010000225.1:0-5442 GCA_049517235.1 Roseiarcus sp.
GCGGTGTTTTGCGAGAAGCCGGTCGATCTCGACGCGACGCGCGTTCGCGCCTGCCTCGAAGTGGTCGCCGCGGCGGGCGGGGTCCTGATGGTCGGCTTCAACCGACGCTTCGACCCCAATTTCGCGGCGTTGCAGAAGCGCATCGCCGACGGCGTGATCGGCGCTGTGGAGATCGTTTCGATCACCTCGCGCGATCCAGGCCCGCCGCCGTTGTCCTACATCGCCCGGTCGGGCGGCCTGTTCCGCGACATGATGATCCACGACTTCGACATGGCGCGGTTTCTGCTCGGCGAAGAGCCCGTCGCGATCAGCGCCATGGGCTCGGCGCTGGTCGACAAGGCGATCGGCGAGACCGGCGATGTCGACACCGCGGTGGTCATCATGGAGACAAAATCGGGCAAGGTCGCGCAGATTTCCAATTCGCGGCGCGCGACCTATGGCTATGACCAGCGTATCGAGGCGCATGGCTCCAAGGGCATGTTGCGCGCCGACAATGTCCGCGAGACGACCGTCGAATTCGCCGGGGCGCAGGGCTTTGCAAGCGATAAGGCGCTCAATTTCTTCCTCGAGCGCTACGCCTCCGCCTATCGCGACGAGCTCGACGCCTTCGTCAAGGCGGTGACCGCCGGCGTCGCGCCGCAGCCCAACGGGGAGGACGGCCTGCGCGCCAACCTGCTCGCCGACGCCGCCAATCTGTCCTGGCGCACCGGGCGCCGCGTGGCGCTCGGCTGAATGGATAGGCGCGCCGAGGCGCGCCCGCGGTCAGGCGGCGGCGCCGGACTTGTCCGCAGGCGTGGCGCGAGCCTATACGCTTGCCGCGTTGAATGATCATGGGCGAGGCATGCTGGATGTGAACGAGGATCGCCTGCCGATCGACGCGGGAGCCGAACAGCCCCAACCAACGAGAGCCGCCCTGCGCGCCGCCAAAGTCGCGTCGGCGATTCGCAACAATCGTCCGCATTTGCGCCGTTTGGGGCTGACGATAAGCCTGATCATCGTCTCGATTTCGCTGTTCATCTTCGTGCGCACGATCATCAGGGTCGATCCGCGCCAACTCGCAGCCGCGTTCGCCGCCACGGGCCTCGACCAGATAGCGATGGCCTTCGCCCTGTCGGCGCTCTCCTATCTCGCGCTGACCGGTTACGACGGGCTGGCGCTCAGACATCTGCGCATCAAAGTGCCGTACCGGCTGACCGCCCTCGCCTCGTTCGCGAGCTACGCGATCTCGTTCACGCTTGGCTTTCCGCTCATCACCGGCGCCGCCGTGCGCTATTGGATCTACGGCCCCGCAGGACTTTCGGCGGGCAAGGTCGCCAGCCTGACGGCGATCGCCAGCATCACCTTCTGGCTGGGCATGGGCCTGATCGTTGGCGTCGGCTTCCTTGGCGAGGCGCAAGCCATCGGCGAGCTCAATCATTTCAACGCGCTGGCGAACCAGTTGATCGGTCTCGGCGTTATCGGCGCGCTGGTCGCTTATCTCATTTGGGTGGGCGCGCGTCGATGGCGGGCGCGGTCGGTCATCTTCAATCTCGCGCTGCCGGGGCCGCTGCTGACGCTGGGCCAAATGGTCCTGGGCGTCATCGACGTCTGTTCCGCCGCCGGCGTGCTCTATGTGCTGCTGCCGAAAGGCCACGGGCTCGCCTTCCTGACGTTTTGCGCGCTTTACTCGTTCGCCTGCATGCTTGGCATCGCCAGCAACGCCCCGGGCGGGCTCGGCGTGTTCGAAGCGACGATGCTCAAAGGCGTCGGCGGATCGAGCGAATCCTTGCTTGCTTCGCTCTTGCTGTTTCGCGCGATCTATTACCTGATCCCTTTCATTTTCGCGATGGCTCTGCTCGGCGCGCACGAGGCGGCGCGGCGCTGGCGTTCGCTGCGCGAGGCGTTGGAAGCGCTGGAAGAGCGCGACGAGGACTGATTCATGGACAGCGTCAAAGCGTTCCCTGGCCAAGCGAACGCCGGCCCTGATGAAGCAAGCGCGGCCGGACAAGGACCGGCCGCCCTTTCCTGCCCCGAACGAATAGGTGATGGCGCGCGGCGATCGCGGCGACCCGCCCTTGGACAAGCCCCGCAAGGCGGCGCCGCCGCGCCGCGACAACCATGAACAAGAGGGCGAGGCGGGAACTCGACCGCGAGATCCGATCGCAATTCTGCGCGAACCTGATCGGCGCCATGCCCGAACCGGCGATCGTGATTGGCGGCGACGGGCGATTAGCCGCCGCCAACGACCCGGCGCGCGCGCTGCTGCCGGCGTTGAAAATAGGCGAGCCGCTGGTTCTGGCTCTGCGCGCGCCCGATGTCGTCGACAGTCTGCGCAGGGTCATGGCGGGCGGCAAGCCGGAGACCGTGTTGTGGAGCGAACGCGTTCCCGTCGAGCGTCTGTTCGACGTCTGCGTGGCGCCCCTGCCCGCCGAGACCGGCGAGGTCGGCGCCGCGTTGCTGACGCTGCGCGATCTGACCGAAGCAAGAAGGGTCGAGCGCATGCGCGTCGATTTCATCGCCAACGCGAGCCATGAATTGCGCACGCCTTTGGCTTCGATGCTCGGCTTCGTCGACACTTTGCAGGGCCCGGCGCGCGACGACGCCCGCGCGCGGGAGAAGTTCCTCGCCATCATGCGCGAACAGGGCCGCCGCATGGCGCGGCTGGTCGACGATCTGTTGTCCCTGTCGCGCATCGAACAGAATCAGCACGTGCGCCCCGAGGCGCCGATCGATCTGGCGCTGATCGCGCGGCACGTCGCCGATACGCTGGCGCCGCTGGCCGAGGAAATGGGCGTCGACCTCCGGGTCGACGCGAGCCAGCCCGTGGTGGTCGCGGGCGATCGCGACGAGCTGGTGCGGGTGGCCGAAAACCTGATAGAAAACGCCATCAAATACGGCGCGGGAGCGGATGGGTCCAATGCCGGTCGCGTCGAGGTCGCCGTCACCAAGACGGCGCGTGAGGGCTGGCTCAGCGTGCGCGATTACGGGCGCGGCATCGCGCCGGAACATTTGCCGCGGCTGACCGAACGCTTCTATCGCATTGACGCCGGCCAGAGCCGCTCCAGGGGCGGAACTGGGCTCGGATTGGCGATCGTCAAACATATTATGGCGCGCCACCGCGGCCGCCTGACCATCTCCAGCCAGCTCGGGCGCGGCTCGACATTCGCCGTCATGGCGCCGCTGCACCCCGCTCATATCGGCTAAAAAGCGTCGTCATGAGAGATACTTATATCGTCATCAACGTGTAACATAAGCGTCATAGCATCAAACTATTGATGCCTTACGACTCTGGCGCGAACGCTGGCGTTGCGCCTGGGGCGCTCCCCAGCCCGGCCGTCCGAAATGGGCAGAAAAGAGGCATTCATGTTGTTCAAATCACTGATGACCACAGCCGTCTTCGTCGCAACCGTCGGCGGCGCCGGCGCAACCGACATCACCGGCGCGGGCGCGACATTCCCGTTCCCGATCTACGCCAAATGGGCGGACGCCTACAAGAAAGAGACCAATATCGGCCTCAATTACCAATCGATCGGTTCGGGCGGCGGCATCAAGCAAATCAAGGCCAAGACGGTGACATTCGGGGCGTCCGATCAGCCCCTGAAGCTGGCGGAGCTTGACGCCGACGGACTCGTCCAATGGCCGCAAATCATGGGCGCCATCGTGCCGGTCGTCAACCTCGAGGGCGTGAAGCCGGGCGAACTGACGCTCGACGGCGCGACGCTCGCAAACATTTTTCTTGGCAAGATAACCAAGTGGGACGACCCGGCCATCGCTAAGCTGAACCCCAACGCCAAGCTTCCAAGCGAGGCGATCGCCGTCGTCCATCGCTCGGACGGGTCCGGCACGACGTTCAATTTCACCGACTATCTTTCCAAAGTGTCGGATGATTGGAAGACCAACGTCGGCGAAAACACCTCCGTGCAGTGGCCGGTGGGGATCGGCTCGAAAGGCAACGAGGGCGTCGCGGCGGGCGTCGGCCAAACCAAGGGCGCGATCGGCTATGTCGAATACGCCTACTCCAAGCAGAACAATATGACCTATGCCAACATGGTGAACCACGACGGCAAGACGGTCTCGCCGAGCACCGCCACTTTCCAGGCGGCCGCGGCCAACGCCGACTGGGCGCATGCGCCCGGCTTCTACCAGATTCTGACCAACGAACCGGGGGCCGATTCCTGGCCGATCACCGCCTCCAGTTTCATTCTCATGCATAAGCAGGCGGCGGATGTGGCCGCCTCCGCAGACGCGCTCAAATTCTTCGACTGGGCCTTCAAGAAGGAGGCCGCCAAAATGGCCGAAGATCTAATTTACATTCCGATGCCGGACGCGGTCGTCGTTCTCATAAAGAAAACCTGGGCGACGGAGTTGAAGGACGCTGAAGGCAAGCCGCTTTTTGCCGCGGACTGACGGGAAGTTCCTTGCGGGGGAGGGGGCGAGGAGCCCTTCCTCCGCTTGAAACGCGCGCTCCCTGCGGCGGGGGCGAGGGGGCGCGTTCCAAGGCGCTGCGGAAATTCGGGCGCGGGCCTCGAGGAGGGAAATTGTGGCGGACATCGCGATGACTCGGGCCGAGGGGGTTGAAGCCAGTTCTCGCCAGCGGGCCAAAGCGCTGGCCGGCCTGAAATTCGGCGACTCGGTGTTCCGCGGCCTCACGCAGACGGCGGCGGTCGGGGTCCTTATCATCCTGAGCGGCGTCATCGTCTCGCTCGCGATGGGCGCGTTGCCGGCTCTGCGCGCTTTCGGCTTCGGATTTCTGACGACCCAGGTGTGGAACCCGGTGACGGACAGATTCGGCGCCCTCGCCGCGATCCTCGGCACCGTGACGACCTCGGTCATTGCGATGGTGATCGCCGTGCCGGTTGGGCTGGGGGTCGCCGTTTTCCTCACGGAACTTTGTCCACAAGGGCTGCGCCGCCCGATCGGCATTGCGATCGAACTGCTGGCGGGTATTCCGTCGATTATCTACGGCATCTGGGGCCTTTTCGTTCTCGCGCCGTTCGTGCAGGCGTACATCGAACCTGCGTTGATCGCGTTCTTCGGCCCGCTCCCCGGCCTTTCTTCGATGTTTGCTGGTCCCCCTTACGGAATCGGCACGCTGACGGCGGGTTTTGTCCTCGCCATCATGGTGCTGCCGTTCATCGCGTCGGTGTCGCGCGACGTGTTCGACACGGTGCCTCCGGTCTTGAAGGAATCGGCCTATGGCATCGGCTGCACCAGGTGGGAAGTCGTCAGGCGCGTCGTGGTGCCTTACACCCGCGTCGGCGTGATCGGCGGCGCAATGCTGGCCCTTGGCCGCGCCCTCGGCGAGACGATGGCGGTAACCTTCGTCATCGGCAACGCCCATAACATATCAGCTTCGATTCTCGCGCCGGGGACGACCATTTCGGCGACGATCGCCAACGAGTTCACCGAGGCGGTGGGCGATCTCTATACGTCGTCGCTCATCGCTCTCGGGCTGATTCTTTT
>JBEKSH010000226.1:0-5431 GCA_049517235.1 Roseiarcus sp.
AACACAAAGGCCAACTGGCAATTCACCACGCCCACCGCACGCATCAAACTCAAGCACCTATACCCTTCAATCTGATTGAATCGGGTGACTAGGCCGTTATGCCGAGGCAATTGAAGAAGAACGTCGAGCCATCGACGACGATTTCACTGCGTATTGGCCCCACGAGGTGCTGGCCGCTGCCTATGCCCTGTCGGGCCAAGATAAGGAGGCCAGAGCCAAACTGGCCGAAACCGTCCGCCTCAATCCCAACATCACCTCGATAAAGTCGTTGACGGCTCTTGATTCGAAGATACCGCGGCTGGTCGAGGGCCTGCGCAAGGCGGGGCTGCCTGCGGAGTGAATGCCTGGCCCGCGCGAACAAGTTGACGACCATCTTTGCCGCTTCGAGGAGGCATGAGCGAATGACGGCTCCAGCCGATGCGGACCAATCGTCCAGGCGCCAATCGTCCTACATTACCTGTTAGGCCAGCAGCGCCCAGGCCTTCAGGAAGAAATCCGGCGCGCCGAAGTTGCCGGACTTCAGCGCCAGCGCAACGTCCGGCGTCCCGATGCTGCGCGTCCAGGGCACCCCGGGGTCAATCTCCGGGCCGATCTGCAGCGCCGTTACGCCGAGCGCGCCGACCACGGCGCCTGACGTCTCGCCGCCGGCGATGAGGAAGCGCGTAAAGCCGTTGGCGAGCAATATCCGGCCGACGTCGGCGAGCAACTCCTCAATGAGGGCTCCGGCGCGCTGCGCGCCGAGCTGGCCCTGCACGGCGCGAACGACCGCGGGATCGGCGCTGGAATAGACGAGGGCGGCGCGCGCGGCGGTGTTCTCGATCACCCAGGCGCCGACTTGATCCGCGGTGATGGTTCCCCCGGCCACGGCCATCGCGTCGAGCTGAAGCGCGGGCGTTCCCGCCTCGATCGCAATGCGGACCTGGTTGCGCGTCGCGGCCGAGCAGGAGCCGGCGAGGATCACTGGCTTGCCGGCCGGCGCGGCGAGCGTCGAGGGCGGCGCGCGCATGGCGAGCTTCGCAGCGGCGCGGAAATTGTCCGGCAATCCCATGGCGACGCCCGATCCGCCGGTGATCAGCGGCATGTCTGCGCAGGCGGCGCCGATCGCGCGCAAATGTTCGTCGCGGATCGCATCGACGATGACGATGCGTTTGCCGTCGGCCCTGGCTTTTCGGAAGCCGTCGCGGATCGCCTCGACGCCGCGCTCGACCACAGCGAGCGGGATCAACCCAACCCGTCCTTTGACCTGCCTTTGCAACACGCGCACGAGATTGGCGTCGCGCATCGGCGTCAGCGGATGGTCCTTCATCGGACTATCCGACAACAGCATGTCGCCAACGAAAAGGTGGCCCTGGTAGATCGATCGCCCGGCGGCGGGAAACGCCGGACAGGCGATGGTGAGGTCCGACCCGACGAGGTCGAGCAGCGCCTCCGTCACCGGGCCGATATTGCCCTCGTCGGTGGAATCGAAGGTCGAGCAATACTTGAACAGCAGCTGTTCGGCGCCGGCCGACCGCAGCGCCTTCGCCGCCGCGAGCGACAGGGCGACGGCCTCGTTCGCCGGAATCGTGCGCGACTTCAGCGCGACGACGACCGCCTCCGCGTCGCCGAAGTGCGCGCGCGACGGGACGCCGATCACTTGAACGGTCTTCATGCCCTGGCGCGAAATCATCAGCGCGACGTCGGTGGCTCCCGTCAAATCATCGGCGATGACGCCCAGCAACATACCTTGGTCCCTTCCTTCTCGCTATGTCGCACGGCCGGGACGGCCGAGGCGATCGCGGCGCAACCCCGCCTATGATAGCGTAGGTCGTCGTTCGGCGTCATGTTGGCCGCGATGCAATGGAGCGCGCCGCCGACGGTCATGGCGTCGCTGGAGAACACGTTCACGTCGCGCTCGGGCCTTGGAAGAGGGCCTCGGCGACGATTCGAGAAATCCGCCTCGAGTCATGCATAAATCTGTCCGCTGTCATGATATGGCGGCGTCAATGTCTCTAACAAGCCCATAGTGATGACGTTCGGGGCGCATTTGAGAGCGCCGAGGCGGAACGCAGCGGGGAAGTGAGAACCATTATGAGCACGGGCGAAGCAATTGCGGTCGGCGTGATCGGTCTGGGCTCGATGGGGCTTGGCATGGCGCGGTCGATCGTCAACCGCGCCATCCGGGTCAGGGGATACGACGTCAAACCGGGCGCTATCGCAAAGCTGGTTGAAGGGGGCGGCGCCGCGGCCGGCAGCGCGGCCGACGCCGCCAAAGACGCCGACATTTTGGTCGTGGTCGTCGTCAACGCCGCGCAAACAAATTCTGTCCTGTTTGAAGACAAGGGCGCCGCCGCTGCGATGAAACGCGGCGGCGTGATCGTCGCCTGCGCGACCATGGCGCCGGACGATGCGCGCCGTCTTGCCGCGAAAGCCGAGGCGCAAGGCCTGTGCTACCTCGATGCGCCGATCAGCGGCGGCGCGGCCAAGGCAGCGGCGGGGCAGTTGACGGTGATGGCGTCCGGCAAGCCCGAGGCTTTCCAGCGGGCGCGGCCGGTGCTCGACGCCATCGCCGGCACCGTCTACGAACTCGGCGACGCCGCCGGCGTCGGGGCCTCTTTCAAAATGGTGAACCAGCTTCTCGCGGGCGTCCACATCGCGGCGGCGTGCGAGGCGGTGACGTTCGCCGCGCGGCTCGGGCTCGACTTGCCGACGGTCTACAAGGTCATCACCGCATCGGCCGGCAATTCCTGGATGTTCGAAAACCGCGTGCCGCATATCCTCAACGGCGACTATAGCCCCAGCAGCGCCGTGGCGATCTTCACCAAGGACCTCGGGATCGTCAGCGACATGGGCCGCCACGAGAAATTCCCGTTGCCCATCGCGGCGACTGCGCTGCAGATGTTCCTGATGACGGCGGCGGCGGGGATGGAGCGCGACGACGACGCCTCGGTCGCGCGGATGATCGCCGCGGTGACCGGCCTTGAATTGCCTGTCTCTCGCCAAGCGGGCTGATCGCAGCGCCGAGACTCGCCGCCAAGTTCGACGATGTTCGCGGAACGGGAGCCCTCGCCTGGTTCACCCCGCCGCGCGTGTGTTCCCTCACGCCTATGGCCGGAGGAGGTCGCTCCGGCCCCGCGCGTCGACTCAAGCAAAACAGGCACCTTCGTTGATCCCGTCACTTTTCGGGAACGTACTTGCGCCAGGGATGCTCCTCTTTGAAGCCGAGCACTTCGCGGGCCTTGCGGTTCGATAGCGGCGCCTCGAATTGGCCGAGCGGGCGCGTGATCGGAACCCCCGGGCTATAGCGGGCGAGAAACTGCTCGGTTGGCAGATCGGCCGTGATCGTGTCGTTGACCGCGTTGAAGACCTGGTAGCCGAGCCCGTCCTTTTGCAGGCAGAGATGGACGATCTCGCCGAGGTCGCGCGCGTCGATATAGCTCCAGGCGTTGCGCTTTCGCGAAGGCGGATCGGCGATGAAGGCGGGGAAGCGGTCGTATTCATGCGGCTCGATGACATTGCCGATGCGCAGCGCGTAGATGTCGGCGCCATAACGCATCGCAAAAGCGCGAGCCGTCTTTTCGTTGACGACCTTGGACAAGCCATAGCTGTCCATCGGGTCGACGTCATAATCTTCTTCCAGCGGAAAACTGTGAAAATCCTTGTCGCCTTCCGCGAAACATACGCCATAGGTGGTCTCGCTGGATGCGATAATCACCTTGCGGACGCCCAGCTTCAGCGCGGCTTCGAGGATGTTGTAGGTGCCGATGACATTGACTTCGTATGTCCTGTTATCGGGTTCGATCAGGACCCTCGGGATCGCCGCGAAATGCACGACCGCGTCGGGCGCGGCAGCAGGCTTGCCCTCATTGAATCCATCGAAGCCGAAATGCGTCGTCAGCGCATTGAACACCTGGCCGCTGTCGGTCACGTCGGCGATCAGCGTATTGACGCCGGGAAGATCAAGGGGCTTCAGGTCGATGTTGAGGATCGAATAGCCTTTCCCGACGAGGTGGCGCACGGCATGACGGCCGGCCTTGCCCGTTCCGCCGGTGAATATGATCCGTTTGGTCATTGGTCTCTCTCCATTCAAAAAGAACGCGCCACGCGCGGATCGAACCGAAGCCAGGAAGACGGGTGCTGCGCGACGCAGCGGGCTGCGCCGCCAATTGCTGGACCGCAGGCTTTAACGCGGCCTTCATAGTTCACAAGGTTGGCGCCGGCTTGGGCCATTTGACGTTTTCGGACCCGTTCCCATTGCAAGACCGGGCCCCCCGTTTGGTTTTCAAGGTTTCAAGCCGCGCTGAAAGTATCAAAATGAGATAGAACTCACGATCCGGTCTTGATCAGCATCAACTGCGGCCGCCAATATAAATCGTAACATAAAATTTCGATGAAGGGACGAGGCGTCCGGGTTTTGGCCGGCTGGACGGTCCGCCGGAAATAACGGATGCGTTCGGATCGGGCGGGGTTCAAGCGGCGAGGCGCTTAGCGATGACAGGCATTCCAGAACTCGACGACGCCGCGGCCGCCGCCCAGGATTGGATCGACGACCTCTTGCGGCGCCTCCAGTGGCGCGATCAGCGGAAGGTCTGTGCGGTCCTTCTGGCGGGGTTGCACGCGCTACGCGACAATCTGCCGCGCGACGAGGTCGTGTACCTCGGCGCCCAGCTGCCGCCATTGCTGCGCGGACTCTATTACGAGGGTTGGCGCCCAACTGGCCGCCCGTCCTCAGTCAAGAGCCGCGACGCATTCCTGGAGCGCATTCATGACGCGGTCCACCACGAACCCGGCATCGACGCCGAGCAAGCGGCTCGCGCCGTGTTTGCTCTGCTCGCACAGCGTCTGCCTCCGGCCGAACTCGAGGATACGAAGGCGGCCACTCCCAAACTCCTGCGCGGTCTCTGGCCAAGCTGACCGGGTCGAGACGCCCAAGCGCCGGATGAGCGGCGCAATCGGCCGCGCCTGGAGCAAGATTGCCGAAGATTGAACCAATCTCACACTTTGAAATCATGTTTTGACGCCTGCTCTTGTCCGAAGAGTCCGCACCTGTTCGCGATCAGGTTCCAAGAACGTGATTCGCGCTGGGATGCAAATCCCCCTTGAAGAGGAGCGCCGCGTGGAAATGTTCAGCGTCGCCGCTCCTGCGAACGGGCGCTAGAACGACTTCCCGCGACCGCAGCCGCGACATTGCCGGCCCGGCTACCTCAGCGGCGATCAGACACGGCTCTTCGGCCCAGGCAATTCGGAGAAGTCCAACCCGAGTTCCTCGCAGATTTGACGCACCTGGCGCGGATCGAGTTGTTCCGTTGTGCCGACCATCGGCAGCGTCGCGGTTCGCCCTTCGCGGTGAATTTTTGTGGCGCCGTGACCGTATGGGCGCGAGTGGTGCTGGTGCGGATCGAATCGGCAGCCACGCTCAGCGAGCCATTTGCGAAAGGTTGCAGTTTCCATT
>JBEKSH010000227.1:0-5424 GCA_049517235.1 Roseiarcus sp.
CTTGTCGAAGCGCAGGAGTTCATCGAGCCGGACGTCGGCCAGTCCGGAGACCAACGCGACGCCGTCGCCGACCTCCTCGACCCGGCCGATCTGTTCGGCGCGCGGCCCAAGCGCGGCGTCGGCGAGCTTTGCGCGGGCCTGTTCGAGCCAGGCGTCCGCTCGGCCGCTAGCGTGCGTCGTCATGCGTGAGGTCCGCGAGGATTTGCGCGAGGTCGGCGCGCCAACTGTTGCTGACGAGAAGGTGGGGGCCGCGCAGCTCCAGGCCGGCGATCAGCGCGGGGTCCGACTTGAAGGCGATTTGCGGATTGGCTCCGAGCGCCTCGCCGATCAGCGCCCGGCAGCGCTGCTGGTCGGCCGGGTCGAGCGGCGTCGCGCTGATCGCTTCGAGCGCAAGGCCGTCGGCCGCCATGGCTTGCCGCGCCGGGTCCGGCAGACTTCGGATATTCTCGATGAGCCCTTCGAGGAAGGCGGCGCGCACCGACGGACCGTCGAGGCGGGCGACCAGGCGCCCCGCGACGTCGACCGCGAGCCGGCTCGCCCGCTCGGCCCAGGCCTTGTCGGCCGATTGCTTCTCGCTGTCGATCGCCGCGCTCGCGCCCTGTTGCAACGACGCCGCCTCGTTGGCGGCCTCCGCCAGACGCGCCGCGCGCTCCTGTTCGGCGGCCTCGCGGGCCGCGGCGATGATCGCCTCGCGCTCCTGCGCAAAGCCCGCGCGGGTCCGCTCGATCTCGGCGAGCGCGGCGCCGGCCTGGCTGCGTTTGGCCTCCGCCTCGGCCAGAATCCGCTGCGCGGCGGCGCGACGCTGCTCGATCATCGCCGCGACCGGGCGCCAGAAGAACCGCCCGAGCAGCCAAACCAGGATGAGGACGTTGACGGTCTGGACGCCAAGCGTCCACCAGTCGATGGTCATGGCGTCATTTCAACAGCGGATTGGCGAACAGCAGCAGCAGCGCGATCACCAGGCAATAGATCGCCATGGTCTCGATCATCGCCAGACCGACGAAAAGCGTCCGCGCGATGGTGTCGGCGGATTCGGGCTGGCGGGCGATCGCATCCATGGCGGCCGCCACCGCGCGCCCTTCGGCAAGCGCCGGGCCGATCGCCCCGAAGCAGACCGCTACGGAGGCCGATACGATGCTGACGAGGGCTAACCAATTCATGACGGCGTCCTTTTGCTGGAGGTCTCCGGGACCGGCTTTTCCTCGCTGACGGCGCCGGCGATGAACACCATCGCCAGCACCGCGAAGATATAGGCCTGCACCGCCCCGGTCAGAAGTTCGAGCGCCATCAGCGGGATCGGCACGAGGAGGCCGGCGAGCGACAGCACGATGCCGATCACGAAGACTCCGCTCATGACGTTGCCGAAGAGACGCACAAGCAGCGAGAACGCGCGCGTCAGGCTTTCGACGAAGTTGAGTGGGATCATCAGCGGGTTGGGCGAGGCGAAGGTCGCCAGATAGCCGCGCAATCCGCCCGCGCGGACGCCGAACCAGATCACCGAGAGGAAGACCAGAAGCGCGAGCGCCGCGTCGGTCTCGATATGGGCCGTCGGCGGTTCGACGCCCGGAACAAGCGAAGACCAGTTGGCGACGAAGATGAAGAGGAACAGCGTGCCGATGAACGCGCGATAGGGGGCAGGCTCGACTCGCATCGTGTCGCGAATCTGGCTGTCCACGGCGTCGACGAACAACTCCGACGCCGCCTGGATCGCCGACGGGACGAGCGACAGGCGCCGCGTGAGAAGGACGGCGCCGAGGATGAGCAACGCGATGATCGCCCAGGTGACGACCACCGCCTCGGTGATCGACGCCGGGCCGATATGGAACAGCGCGATGCTGGCGAGCGGCGAGGTCATCGCGCGATCTCCCGGCGCCCGCGCAGCGCGGCGGAGCGCGCGATCAGCACGCCGAGCGCCATCATAAGCAGCTGCGCCGCGCCCTCCAGGCTCGCCAACGCCAGCAAACCGCCGAGAACCGCCAAACGGCCGGCGATCAAGGCGATGACCGTCGCCGCGCGGCCGCCCTCGGCGAACAGGCGGGCGCTCCACCATACGGCGCGGAAATACAACGCGCCGAGCGCGATCCCCGCGGCGAGATGCGCGCCCAGACTGAACAGCGTCGCCCAGGCGGGCAGACTGTCGAAGGACCAAACGCTCATGCGCTGTTCATCCATTTCCAGGCGGACCAACAACCGAGCGCCAGTCCGAGCATCAGGAGCGGCGCGCTCCAGAATAGTCCAGAGTTGAACAAACGGTCGAGCCAGCGGCCGATGAAGAGGCCGATCAGCATCGGCGCCACGATGATCCAGCCGAGCACGCCGATCTGCGCGAGGCGGCGCGCCACCGACGGATCGCCCTCGCGCAGCCAGCGCCGGCGACGCTCGCCACGCAGCCGCGTCCCCTTCACCAGCGGATCCTCTTCGCCCGGCTCGGTCTCCGGCGGGGTCATGCGAACGCCCCCGGGGCGCTACGCCCGTCCGGCCGCAGATGGCGCATGATCTGGCGGATCGCGTTCAGTTGCAGGCGCGTGCTCTCGACGCGTTCCGTCCTCTCCGTCTCGATATCGGCGCGGAAACGGCCAAGGACCACTTCATCGAGGGTCGCGAGATCGTCGCCGATGACCGCCTCGCGCGTCGCGATCGCGACGTCCCGCCCGCCGGCGACGGAGAGGACGCCGCGGCGCACCGCGCAATAGCGGCGCCTCCCATCGCCGCTTTTCCAGTTCACGACGGAGATCGCGAGGCTGGTGAGAAAATCCGCGTGCCCCGGCAGCATGCCGAAGCTGCCGCTGGCGTCTTCGGCGCATAGCGCCAGCACGCCCTCTTCGTCGACGATCACCGACAGCGGCGTGATGATGCGCAGCCTCATGACGGGCCTCCAGCCCCGGCGGCCGCGGCCTCCTTTTGACGCGCCTCGTCCAGGGTTCCGATCATGTAGAGCGAATTCTCCGCCCAGTCGTCGGTCTCGCCGTCGAGGATGGCGCGGCAGCCGTTGAGCGTGTCGGCGCGGCCGACGCTGCGGCCGGGTGCGCCTGTGAAGGCCTCGGTCACAGCGAAGGGTTGGCTGAGGAAACGCTGGAGTCGTCGGGCCCGCTTGACGATCAGCCGGTCGCCGGCGCCGAGCTCCTCGACGCCGAGCAGCGCGATGATGTCCTGGAGGTCCTTGAAGCGCGCCAGCGCCTCGCGGACCCGCTCAGCGGTGCTGTAATGCTCATCCCCCACCACGAGCGGATCGAGCAGCGCCGAGGACGAAGCGAGCGGATCGATCGCGGGATAGAAACCTTGGGCCGCCAGCGCGCGCGACAACATGATGATGCTGTCCATGTGGCTTGAGATCGCCGTCACCGACGGATCGGTAAAGTCGTCGGCCGGGACATAGACCGCCTGAATGGCGGTGACCGCCGCGCCGGCGACCGAGGCGATCCGCTCCTGCAGCGCCCCCACTTCGCTCGCCAGCGTCGGCTGGTAGCCGACGCGCGAGGGCAGACGTCCCAGCAGGCTGGAGACTTCGGCGCCGGCCTGGACGAAGCGGAAGACATTGTCCATCAGGAAAAGCACGTTCTGATGCTTCTGGTCGCGGAAATATTCGGCGATCGTCAAGGCGGTCAACGGCGCCCGCCAGCGGGCCCCCGGCGGCTCGTTCATCTGCCCGTAGACCAGCACCGTGCGCGCGAGCACGCCCGAGCCCTGCATGTCGGTCAGCAGTTCATGGCCTTCGCGCGAGCGCTCGCCGACCCCGGCGAAGACGGAGATGCCCCGATATTTCTGGACCATCGCGTGGATCAATTCCATGATCAGCACGGTCTTGCCGACGCCGGCGCCGCCGAACATCGCGGCCTTGCCCCCTTGAGCGATAGGCGCCAGAAGGTCGATCACCTTGATGCCGGTCTCGAACACCGCGATGGTCGAGGTCTCGTCCTTGAGCGCCGGCGGCGGATTGTGGATGCCGCGGCGAGGGGTGTCGGACGGCAGGGCGGGGCCGCGATCGCGCAGCGTCCCGACGACGTCGAGCAGGCGGCCGAGAACCGCGTCGCCGACCGGAACCGAAATCGGCGCCCCCGTCGCGCGCACCTTTACGCCGCGGGCGAGGCCCGCCGTCGCCTGGAGCGCGATGCTGCGGACGGTCGTCGGATCGACGTGGCTGTGCACTTCGAGAATCAGCGGTTCAGGCCGCTCCCATTCGACGAGCAACGCGGAATTGATCGGCGGCAGCAGCGCGCGTTCGAAGCCGACGTCCACGACGGCGCCCCGAACCGAAACAACTGCGCCCATTACCGCCGCGCCATCCATGGTCTATCCACTAACCGATTCAATGCGCATTGCGAAGCCAACGAGGATTCTCGTTCGAGCCGCCCGGCTTGCCCAGCGCATGGGCGCCTTGCGAGCATCCAAAGAGCGCACAAAGACGGCCCGCCGCGTCGCTGCGGCGTTTGGCGTTCAACAATCGTTGAGGCCGGTCAGGCGGCGACAGCAGCGGCCGCGCGGCGCCTCGTTCGATGGCGGCCGGCCAAGCCGACGCCGGCCAAGCCGATCAGCATCATGACCCACGTCGTGGGCTCAGGCACGCCCGTCGCGACATTGTCGAACTCGAACGAATTGCCGTTCGAACTGAACACCACTTTGTTGAAGTCGAACCCGGTAATCACAAAATATCGATTTGAGTCGCTCGACGCCTGATCGCCATCGGCGACCGGTGGAACCGGGACGACGACGGAATTGACCCCGTTGTAAAGGGTGAGGACGTTATAGGTGTCGATCGATCCCCAATAGAGTCCCAATTTGCTCTTCAAACTGCCGTATGTGACGGTCTCCGACGAGCCGCCGAGAACCGCCATGTAGTTCGTCGTATCGTTATACGGTTCCGCATAGAGCCCCATCGCGGTGCCCGGCGCATTGTTCATGACAATGCCGGCGCCTGACCAGAAACCGCCGCCGTCGGTAAACGTCGCAGGATCAGGCGGAGTTTGGACAGAATCGCCGTAATGCGTTTGCGCGACGCCGTCGAAAGTGGCGATGGCGTTAAACCCCGGAAGACTGGGCAGCGGCACGCCGCCAAGTCCCAACTGAACGATGTTCACGGCGCTTGCGGGGCTCGAAATAGCGACGACCGCGACAATGGCGGCGAAGATCGACTTCATGATACGCGCCTTACAACTCTTACGCCGCGCCAAGACGCTACAGCGGCGTGCGGCCGGCGTCAATTTGTCGTGAAGGCGACCGGCGGCGGCGGTGAGCGAGGGACCGGCATGGTTAGCGCCGTCCCCGGCTTTGACGCCTGACGCGCCCCATTGCGCGAAATGGTTGACGCGGCGGCGCGGCGCGTTCGGCGTTGACAGTACGCTGGCCGGATATGATAGGCTGAGACCGTCGGCCGCCATAGCGCATGAGTTCGGGAGTCCCTGCGGCGCGCGAGGTTGCGGTTATGCT
>JBEKSH010000228.1:0-5417 GCA_049517235.1 Roseiarcus sp.
ATAACGGCCACGGCCGGAGACCAAGAGAATTCAACCGGCAAGTTGGCGGATAGTGATGGGTTGCCCCCGTTATTCCTACAAACGCCGGCTGACCAGTTGGAGAGCACGCCGCGATGGACTGTCTCGGCCGAGGCTATCGTCTTGGAACGCCTAGGCGGCGTAAATCGAACGCTCGTTGAACGCGTGCCGGGCGACGTACCATTCTTCAATCCACCCTACGATACGTCGACTGCCCCCGGCGTCGAAGCTTTCAACAGCAACCAGTTTCGACAAGGTTCTTCCGCCGGACCGAAAATAAGCCTGACTTACCACGACGATTCCGGCTACGGCGTGGAGTTGTCGTATTTCAACATCTTCGACCAGAGCACCACCAAAGCCATTGGTCCCGACAGTCAGGCGGACTGGCTGGTAATGAAGGCTCCCGGCATCTTCTGGCAAACTCAAGATTTCCCATACCAAGCAATGGCATGGAGCGCCGCCACGAATCTTTATAACGCCGAGGCCAACGGACGATTGGATCTCACCAGCCGCGTCACCCTACTGGCCGGAGTCCGTTGGCTCCAATTGAATGACAATCTTCAGGGAACGTTGACCCCCGCAGATCTCACTGCGCCGACGTGGAAACAAACTCATCCTGAGTACAGTCTCTTTCAGGTCACACCGGGTACGACGCCAGCAGGAAACTACCCCCCCCTTCTGGACTACAAGCACGCGGAACAACTTTTATGGCGTCCAAATCGGCGTGGATGGAAAAATACTGGAGTTTGGTCGTTTTTCGCTCGACGGGCTGATGAAGATCGGCCTCTTTGATGACGATGCCGAGCAGTCAACCGGAGTCAGCCTCCAGAAGGTGGTGTATCCGTCGACAGCCACGACTAACCACGCCGCCTTCGTCAGCGAAGCCAGCTTGCAGTTGAAATATCAACTTATCAAGGGGCTGGCGCTAAAGGCAGGCTACGAAGCGCTATGGCTCGACGGCGTTGCTTTGGCGCCTGGACAGATCCAGGAAACTTTCACTCTGGCGAATGTGCGCGCACTTGGCGTCAACAGCGGGTCAAGCGTACTTTTTCAAGGAGCCACGTTCGGATTGGAATATTCGTTTTAGAAGTGGCCGCCGGTCCGGCTAGCAACAGGGGCAAAAGTCCGGACGGAATCTTCTCCTCCCCCTTGCGCCTACGGCGTTCACACATCTCGCTTGATCTATCCAAACTGGGATTCTTTGCTTTGTTCACGCTCTTGTCGACATAACGGTCGATGCGGGCGTCCGCGTCAGCACGAACTACAATGGCGTTGGCGGCAAGGTCGGCGTCACTAACGGCTTCGGCGGCGGATACCGCTCGCGCCCAGCGTGCTCGCCACGTGATAAGTTCCCCCTGACGGTCTTTTCTTGATCAAGCCGGCAACGTCGTCGTCCGAGGAGACATAGAAAATCGGCCGATCGATGTCGATTGTCGGTGAAACCAAGAAGATTCCGAGTTGCCGAAAATCTCTTTTGAAATCAAAAGCGCAAATTTCTGACGGACCAGCGAGTCGGCTCTTTATCATGCGCCGAAGGATTTTGTTCGTTAGATCAATCCGTTATCATGGATCAGAACCATCGAGTGGAAGTTGGGGGAGCCCTCGCAGCGCGCCGACCCAGATCCTTGCAAAACCCTTGGATGACGCGGCTTTTGCAAGATTCGGCGCTCCAGCGCCGAAAATTTCCCTTTGTTTTCAAGGGTCGAACATTTGGCTTTGCAAATTTTTCCAAATTTTTTCTTGGGCGAAATGAGGAAAATCAATGCGTTGCGCGCGAAAAAATTTGGATTCGTGATTTTTTGGATTTCGCGGCCTCCCTTGCGGCCATAGTTCCACGGATTTCGACTAACGAAAAATAGCCTAGCACGATTTCGTATTTTCCGCAATAAATTGTCGCCGCCCAAGGTCTTTTACCTGCCAGGGCGAAGCCGAAGATCGCGACGATCGAACCGATTCCGTTACGCAACGCCATGGGACGCGATCCATGATATACGCACTCTCGTTCGAGCAGAACGCTACGCAAGTACTCGATGCATGCCGCTGAACGAAGCCGACACGCGCGCCAAATTGATCGACCCGGCCTTGCGTCAGTGCGGCTGGACCGAGGACTTGGTTTTTCGCGAGCAGACGGCTGGCTCCATCGTTCTCGATGGCAAGCGCGCTCGGCGCCTGGCGGGACGTGTGGATTATCTCCTTCGCGTGCGCGTCAATCCCGGCACGCAACCCGTCCCGTTGGCCCTCATCGAGGCCAAGGCCGAAACGCGTCCTCCAAGCCACGGGTTGGAGCAGGCCCGCACTTATGCGCGCCGTTTCAACGTGCCGTTCGTCTTTTCCAGCAACGGCCATCAGTTCGTCTTTTATGACTCGACCAGCGGCCACACTTCGGATGCGTCGCCGCTCGCCCAGTTCCCCGATCCCGACCAGCTTCGCCGGCGCTGGCAGGCGGCGACCAATGTCGATCTGGACTCTCCCGCCGCGCGCGCCTTGCTCACGCCCTACCGCGGAGGCGAAGGCACACGGCGCTATTACCAGGACGCGGCGATCCGCGCCGTCTTTGAGAAATTCGCCAGGGGTGAAAGGCGCGCGCTGCTGACCCTCGCCACCGGCGCCGGCAAGACGTTCATCGCCGCCCACCTGTTGCGGCGTCTGTTCGATGCGGGCGTGGCGCGCCGCGCGCTGTTCGTGTGCGACCGCGACGAGTTGCGCACGCAGGCGACGACCGCGCTCTCAAACCTCTTCGGGGGCGAGGCCGCCAAGGTCGAGCGTGACCCCGAAGGGAGCAACGCGGCGAAGAACGCGCGCGTCCACATCGCGACCTATCAGAGCCTCGGCGTCGACGGCGACGAAAGGGACGAGCTCTCCTTCCTGACGACCAATTATCCGCGAGACTATTTCGACGTCATCGTGGTCGACGAATGCCACCGCTCCGCCTGGGGCTCATGGAGCGAAGTGCTCAAGCGCAACAGCGCGGCGCTCCAGATCGGCCTCACGGCGACGCCGCGCACGCTCGATCTTCCCGAAAAGGTCAAGATGGAACGGGGCGCGCTGGAGGATGCCGCCATAACCGCCGACAACATCGCCTATTTCGGCGAGCCGGCTTACAGCTACGACATCGCTCAGGCGGTCGAGGACGGCTATCTCGCCGTCTGCGAGATCGTCCGGCGCGATATTTTCATTCAATCGAAAACGGCGAACGAGCGCGAAACCGGCCTCGACGCCGCCGATCTCAGAAATATCGTGAATCCCGTGACCGGCCAGCCGGGCTTGGCGGAAGAGGGCGCACATTACGAGGCCGAGGACTTCGAGGCGGACATCGTCTTGCCCGAGCGCACGCGCGCGATGGCGGGCGACCTGTTCGGCCATCTGCTGGTGACCGGCGGGCCGCACCAGAAAACGATCGTGTTCTGCGTCCGCGATCTCCACGCCGATCAGGTCGCCAAGGCGATGAACAATCTCTATGCCGACTGGTGCGCCGCGCAGGGCATTCTTGCCGGCCGGCGGGCGGAGCCCTACGCCTTCAAATGCACCGCCGAATCTGGCGGTGCGAGCATGATCGCCGACTTCAAGGGCGCCGAACATTCCTTCTTCATCGCCACGACGGTGGACCTGCTCTCCACTGGCGTCGATGTGCCGGAAGTCAGAAACATCGTCTTCTTCCGCTATGTCAGTTCGCCCATCTCGTTCTATCAGATGGTCGGCCGGGGCACGCGTCTGACGGCGGAAAAACTGATGTTTCGTATCTACGATTACACCGACGCCTCGCGTCTGTTCGGCGCGGCCTTCCTCGCCAAGGCGCGCAGCGTCACGGAACCCGTGCCGGTCGACGCCAGCGATGACGACGACGAGGGCGCAACCGGCGTGCTTCAGGGCGACGGCGTGACGGTGCGCATCGTCGGCGCGGGTCGTTATGTCCTGGATTCGCAGGACGGCGTCGACAGGCCCATTGCGATCGAGGAATATCGCGCCCGCATCGCCGCGCGTTTGGCCGCCGAGGCCCCGACGCTGCAGACGTTTCGCGAAAGATGGGTCGATCCCGAGGCGCGGCGCGAACTGCTCTCGGCCTTGCCGGAGGGCTAGGCGGGCGCAATCAAGCTGCGGCTGGTGCAGAACATGGGCGAATACGACCTTTTCGACGTGCTCGGCGCCGCAGCTTATGGCCTCGACCCGAAAAGCAGGCGTGCGCGCGCCGAGGCTTTCGGCTACAAGGCCCGTAACTGGCTCGAATCGCTGCCGCCCGCAGCATCCGGCGTCTTGCGCGCGGTGGTCGGGCAGTTCGGCGGCGGTGGGACCGAGGCTCTGGAAAACCCGGCTATCTTCCAACTGCCGGCGGTCATCGCGGCCGGGGGTCTCGCTGCGCTCCGCACGGCGGGCGATGCGCGAGGGATGGTGACAGACGCCAAGCGGCGTGTGTTTGAGGCTTAGCGCAAAATGGAAATTGAACAGAATTCGCTGCCTGGTGGCTGGCGGTGGGCTTCGCTGGCCGAAGTAATTACGTCAGTGCAATCCGGCTTCGCGACCAGCGAACGCGCGAGGAACGGTGCAATTCAACTGCGCACAAATAACATCACCAGAGGCGGCGCGGTTGATTTCGCGGACATGCTAAGGGTGCCTGCACCCGACAATGCCTCTCAGTTCGATTTGGTGCCAGGCGACATTGTCTTCAACAATACGAACAGTCAGGATTTGGTTGGTAAAACAGCGATTTTTGAAGGCTATCCGGAGCGTGTTTTCTGGAGCAACCATCTGAGCCGCATTCGGGTCCGGCGTGAGTTTGCTGATCCGGTTTGGGTGGGGCGCTGGCTGCACTACCTCTGGCAGAAAAGGCTTTTCTCGGAGCTGGCCACGCGGTGGGTTGGCCAGGCCGCCGTCCAAAAGGACAAGTTGCTGCTGCTCCCAATTCCGCTGCCGCCCATTTCAGTGCAACGTCGCATTGTCGCCATGCTGACGGAATGCCGTGCCGCGCTCAACGCGGTTCGAGCGGGTGCCCAAGCGATAATTCTCGATTGTGAGAACCTGAGCAAAGTCGTCATCCGCGAGCAAATTCCGGCTACCGAAGCTGATGCGCAATCGCGTGGTTGGCGATGGGGGAGGTTGGCAGAATTTGCACAAATCAACCCCGGCCGAGACAAAATTGATCGATCCTGGGATTGCCCGACAAGTTTCATACCCATGGAGGCAGTTGACGAACTGTCAGGTAAAGCGGCAGCGCGGCTTCGGCCGTTCGGGGAAATTTCGAGGGGTTACACATTCTTTCGAGAGGGAGATGTTTTATTCGCAAGGCGCCGTCGCATTCGGTGTTGGAATTGGCTTGAGGCGATCTCCAGCGGTTTGAGGTTATCGGATCATGCGGCGAGGTCAATGATCTGATCGGAAGGCTTTTCGGGGAGGCTTGGCCAGCC
>JBEKSH010000229.1:0-5400 GCA_049517235.1 Roseiarcus sp.
CCGCACATTTCCGAGTGGCTCGAAATCTACATACACGTTCAGCCCTTCGTTAGCGGCGAAGGTCAGCAAAGGGTCGACAGCCGACCTCGGTCGATCGAGGCTCGACCCTATCCGCTCACCCTTGCCTGGCGAAAATCGAGGCTCCCTGGTCGGCTCGGCCGACCGCGGCGCGGAACGCTGAGAACAGCTCGCGCCCGATTCCGCTGCGCGAAGCCGACAGATCATAGTCCTCGTTCGGCCGCGCCCCCCATTCCGCCTCGTCGACCAGCACTTCGAGCCGGCCGTTGGGCGCGTCGAGCCGGATCAGGTCGCCGTCGCGGATCTTGCCGATCGGACCGCCGTTGGCCGCCTCCGGCGTCACATGGATCGCCGCGGGAACCTTGCCCGAGGCGCCCGACAGGCGCCCGTCGGTGACCAGCGCGATTCTGAAGCCGCGATCCTGCGCGACGCCGAGCGGGGGCATCAATTTATGCAATTCGGGCATGCCGTTGGCGCTCGGCCCCTGGAAGCGCACCACCGCGACGCAATCGCGAAACAATTCACCGGCCCTGAACGCCGCGTGCAGTTCCTCCTGGCTGCGAAAGACGCGGGCGGGCGCCTCGATCACGTGGCGCTCGGGCGCGACGGCCGAGGTCTTGATCACCGCGCGGCCGAGCGGCCCGTCGAGCACGCGCAGGCCCCCCGTGCTCTGGAACGGATGTTCCGCGCCGCGCAGCACGGTTTCATCCAGGCTCTCGCCGGCCGCCTCGCGCCAGACGACTTCGCCGTTCTCGCCCAGACCCGGCTCGACGACGTAATCGGCGAGCCCCTCGCCCCAGACCGTGCGAACGTCCCGGTGCAGCAGGCCGCCGCCAAGCAGCGACCGGATCAGCACGGGCATGCCGCCCGCCGCCTGAAAGTGATTCACGTCGGCTTTGCCGTTGGGGTAGATGCGGGTCAGCAGCGGCACGACTTCCGCAAGATCGGCGAAATCGTCCCAGTTGAGCGCGACGCCCGCAGCCGCCGCCATGGCGATCAGATGGATCGTGTGGTTGGTCGACCCGCCGGTCGCGTGCAGGCCGACGACGCCGTTGACCACCGCCCGTTCGTCGACGACATGGCCGATCGGCGTATAGGAATTCCCCTGGGCGGTCAGGTCCAGCGCGCGCCGCGCGCCAAGCTCGGTCAGCGCGTCGCGCAGCGGCGTGTTCGGATTGACGAAAGACGCGCCGGGCAGGTGCAGGCCCATGATTTCCATCAGCATCTGGTTGGTGTTCGCCGTGCCGTAGAACGTGCAGGTGCCCGGCCCGTGATAGGCTTGAGCTTCGGCTTCGAGCAGCGCGGCGCGGCCGACCTTGCCCTCGGCGAACAGCTGGCGCGTCTTCGATTTCTCGTCGTTGGACAGGCCCGAGGTCATCGGGCCCGCCGGCAGAAACACCGCCGGAAGGTGGCCGAACGACAGCGCGCCGATCAGCAGGCCCGGCACGATCTTGTCGCAGACGCCGAGATAGACCGCCGCGTCGAACATTTGGTGCGACAGCGCGACGGCGGTCGAAAGGGCGATCACGTCGCGCGAGAACAGCGAGAGCTCCATCCCCGCCTCGCCCTGCGTCACGCCGTCGCACATCGCCGGCGCGCCGCCCGCCACCTGCGCGCTGCCGCCCGCCTCCCGCGCGACGCGCTTGATGATTTCGGGGAAGCGCTCGAAGGGCTGATGCGCCGACAGCATGTCGTTATAGGTGGTGACGATCGCCAGATTCGGCCCGTCGCCGTCGCGCAGGGCTTGCTTGTCGGCGGGACCGCAGGCGGCGAAACCATGCGCGAAATTGGCGCAGCCGAGACGCTTGCGCGTCGGCGCCTTGGACGCCTGTTTGTCGACGCCATCGAGATAACGGCGGCGGCTGTCGCGGCTGCGGCGCGCGATCCGCTCGGTCACTTCGCCAATGCGCGCGTGAAGGGTGGTGGTCATGGCAAGTCCTCTGCGGCGGGCGGCCGTCGTGCGCTCACGCGGGCGGCCGCCGACGCCCTTGTGGCCGAGACAGAACCGATGAGCAAGGGCGACGCGCCCAATCCGGCGCCCGGCCGCCGCGTGGCGCGCGCCGCGCGCCCGCCACAATCGCATCGTCAATTCGCCGGACTGGCCAAGCGAAATGGCGCGATCGAAAGCCTAGCACAGGACGGTTTCATGCGCTCCATTTTCCTGGCGGCCGCTTCCTCGGTCCTCGCCTTTCTCATCGCCGCGCCGAAATTGTCGGCGCCGGCCCTCGCCGCGGAGATAGAGGCCGCTTCGAAAATCGATTCGGTGACCGTCTATCCGGACGCCGCGATCGTTTCGCGCATCGCCGAAGTCGATCTGCCGCAGGGCGACAGCGTGCTGGTCTTCAAGAACCTGCCGCTGGCGCTCGACCCCGCCTCGCTCAGGCTCGAGGGCGAAGGAGCGTCGAAAATGACGATCGGCGCGGTCGGGACGCAGGTCGCGCCCGCCGAAGTCAAGGCGCCCGACGACGCCATCGACGCCAAGCTGGCGAGTCTGCGCGCGGAAAGGGAAGAGTGGCAGTCGACGATCGACGCGCTCGGCGCCAAGAAGGCGATGATCATCCGCTTTTCGCAATCGGGACCGGAGAAATTGTCGCCGGAAGCCAAGCCGCTCGACGTCGCCCAGTGGAGCGCGGCGTGGGATGCGGTCGCGGTCGGTCTCGCCAAGCTCGGCGACGACCTGCGCCCGGCGCTCGCCAAGGCCCGCCAACTGGACGAACAGATCAAGGCGCTGGAGGCGGAGCGCCAGCGCCCCCTTCCCGGGCAAGGCGCCCAACGAAACGCGACGGTGACGATCGCCGCGGATTCGCCGACGCGGGCGCACATCAAACTGTCCTACCGCATCGGCGGCGTCGGCTGGCGCCCGGCCTATGACGCGTTTCTCGACACGGCGGCAGGCGCGAACGCTCTTTCTCTGACCCGACGCGCCATTCTGGCGCAACGCACCGGCGAAGACTGGAGCGACGTCGCGCTCACCGTCTCGACGGCGCGGGTCGCGCGCGCCTCCGACATACCGGATGTCGAGCCGCTCAAGATCGATTTCTGGCAGGCCCCCATCGCGATGAGCGAGGGCGCTGCGACCAAGGCGGCGCCGTCGCCGGCAGCTCCCGGCGTGGCCGCCAATCTGCGTGTGGACCAAGGCTGGGCCGGCGCGCAATTGGCCGGCGTGGCGCGAGCCGTCCCGCCCGGAGCCGCGCCGCTTCCACAATTGGCGGAGGAGTCCGCATCGCAGCTTGAGGCCGGCGCTTACAGCGCCGAGTTCAAGGTCCCCGGCCGGATCAGCCTCGCCGGCGACGGCGCGCAAAAATCGTTCGTTCTGGCGCGCCTGGCGGTCCAGCCGACGCTTCTGGCGAAAGCCGCGCCGGGGCTCGACCCGACCGCCTATCTCCAGGCCCATTTCATCGACGCCGAGGACGCCCCGTTATTGCCCGGCGAGGTCGCCCTGCATCGCGACGGCGCCTTCGTCGGACAGAGCCGCATCGGGTTCGTCGCGCCCGGCGACGGGCTCGATCTCGGCTTTGGCGCCGACGACAAGATCAAGATCCAGCGCGCCCCGGTCAATCGCAAGGAGAACGAGCCGACCTGGTACAACCAGAGCAAGATCGAGACGCGCGAATTCAAGACCACCGTCAAGAACCTGCATGACTCCCCGGTCAAGGTTCAGGTGATCGACCAAGTTCCCGTCTCGGAAAATACGGCGATCACCGTCGAAGTGCTGCCCGCCACCACGCCGCCGACCGAAAAGCAGGTCGCCGACAAGCGCGGCGTTATGAGCTGGACGCTCGATCTGGCGCCCTCCGAGGCCAAGGACATCCGCCTCGCCTATCGCCTCAAATGGCCCGCCGACCGCGACGTGATCGTCGGCGGCGCGCCGATCGGCGGCGGCGCACCATATTAGGCCACCGCGTTCGGCGCCGCGCTGCGGAGCATCGCGCAGCGTTACAGGCCCCGCTTCACCGGGCGGCGTAGAGCGGCGGCTCGCCGGGATCGCCGATCGAGACCCACAGGTTCGGGTCCTCCTGCGACTGGCGCTTCACGAAACGATAGCCGGTCGCATTCCATGGCCGGATTTCGTTCGAGAGATTGTCGAGGACGAACTCGCCGCGATCGGTTTTGACGGTGAGGATCGCATGTCCCTCGCCCTCAAGGTCGCGAACGATCGTCATCAGCAGCGCCTGGCGGGGAAATCCCTCTTCAAGCAACAGTTTGCGCTTGTACAACGCATAGATCTTGCAGTCGCCCTTGCCGTCCACCGGGTAATCCCAATGGTCGAGGATCGTGCCCCAGTGTTCCAGGTTGCTGACCGGTTCGATGAAGTCGTTGACCTGGCGGTTGATCCGATCGAGCGCTTTCCAGCTCTTGGCCGTGAGCCTCACGTCGAGCGCCGGCAGGCGCGGCGCATGGCATTCCTCCGGCCGCCGGCCGCAGAAATCGACCCAACCGTAAGGCACGCTTGTTTCGGGTCCTGTCGCGGCATAGCTCGCCTGAAGACTGCCGGGTTGCGCGCCGGCTCCACAAACGACAAAGGCGATCAGCATCGAGGCGGCGATTGCCGCTTTGAGCAATGTGGCTTTCATGACGACGGCTCTGGTTGCGCAAGCAGAGCCATCTTGCCGAAGTCAAATTGGCGTCGATCTAAATCAAATATTCAAATTCTAACGATTTGAATTAAACTTGACGGGACGGGCAGAGTATACATATCGTAAATTGATAAGGTATACGCCAGTTTACTTCTTTGGCGGCGCGCGGGATTTCGCCGCACCGCCCGACTTGCCGCCGCTTCGAAAATCCGCCGGACGCGCGCAGGAACCGCCTCGTCAGAATCCGACCTTTACTCCGGCCTCAACGTTGTAGCCCTGTCCGTTGGGGACCCACGGTTGCCAGTAAGGATTGTTGATATGATCATTGTCCGCGTGCCATTTGAGGTCGAGCGACGGGCCGCCTGCTGGTTCCAGCGACGCGCCCGCCACGTCAGTCGGAACGGCCAGCTTCGGCGATTTGGCGGCGCCAACGAGCGGCGCGCTCGGGTCCGAGAACTTGACGCCCTCCATACCGGCGGGCGGGACGGCGGGCTTGGTCCTGGGCTTCGCCTTGGCGACGCGCGCCGGCGCCTTGAGGGGGGCCGGCGCGGCGAAATCGTCGGCGAGCGCCGCGGACGCGGCGATCAGGACCAGAATCGGGCACACGACGCTGAGACGACGGAAGTTCATTGCGCAGGTTTCGCCAAGCCAGACCGCGGTTTCGCGGCGATTGTGGCGCCGCGCGGCGAGCGGCGCAATCCCGAAACCGCCTTGCGGGGCGTCGGCCGATTTTCGAGCGACTCGGCGTTTCGCCTTTTATTAACGGCGTGCGTCGGCTCGCGCGCCCTTTCCCGTCGGCAAGACC
>JBEKSH010000230.1:0-5398 GCA_049517235.1 Roseiarcus sp.
CGGCGCCGAATTGACGGCGGTCGGCCTCGGCGAGCGCCTTTCGCACTATCCCGCGCAGCTGTCGGGCGGTGAACAGCAGCGCGTCGCGCTGGCGCGCGCCCTGGCGCCGCGCCCGTCGCTGCTGATCGCCGACGAGCCGACCGGCAATCTGGACGAGGAGACGGGCCGCGCGATCATCGAGTTGCTGTTCGATCTGCGGGCCGAACGCCGGGCGACCCTGGTGCTGGTCACCCACGATCTCGCCTTGGCGGCGCGATGCGACCGGACGATCCGGCTGCGCTCGGGGGCGATCGAGACCGAACCGCTGCCGGCGTTGCGGTCGGTCGAAGCCTGATGTCCAACGCACGTTTCGCGCTTCTTTGGCCCATCCTGCGCATCGGGCTGCGCGATTTGCGCGGCGGCCTCGCCGGCCTTCGCGTTTTGCTCGCCTGTGTCGCGCTGGGCGTCGCAACGATCGTCGGCGTCAATTCGCTGGCGCGAAGCCTCGACGACGGCTTGTCGCGCGACGGGCGCGCCATCCTTGGCGGCGATGCGAGTTTTTCGCTGATTCACCGCCAATTGTCCGCGCCGGAGCGCGCCTTTTTGGGCGCTCGCGGCGCGCTTTCGACCGTCGGCGCGATGCGCGCGATGGCGCGCGCCGACGACGGCGCGGCGGCGTTGATCGAGGTCAAGGCTGTCGAGGCTTCATGGCCAACCGTGGGAGCGGCCGAGTTCTCGCCCGCCATCAGTCCGCAGGAAGCGTTCGCACTCAAAGACGGCGCCTATGGCGCGGCGGTCGAAGACGCGCTGCTCGAGCGGCTCAATCTGAAGGTCGGCGACCGCTTCGCGCTCGGCGCCGTGCGCGTCGAAATTCGCACGACGCTGGTCGCCGAGCCCGATCGGCTCGGCGCCGGCATCGGCCTCGGGCCGCGCGCGCTTATTTCGCAGGAGGCCCTCAGCGCGACCGGCCTCGTCCAGCCGGGATCGCTGGTGCGCTGGACGACGCGGGTGCTGCTGGGCGCCAACGGCGAGCCGCCGACCGAGGCCGCCGTGCAGGCCTTCATCGACGCGGCGAACGCGGCGTTTCCGGAAGCCGGCTGGGAGGCGCGCGGACGCGCCAATGTTTCGCCGAGCTTCTCGAAGAACCTCGACCGTTTCACTGAATTCCTCGCGCTGATCGGCCTGACCTCGTTGATCGTCGGCGGCGTCGGCGTCGCCAATGCGGCGCAGGGTTTCGTCGAGCGCAAGCGCCCGACGCTGGCGACGCTCAAATCCGTCGGCGCGACGGGCGGCGCCGTCGTGCTGCTGGCGCTCGTCGAGTTCATGGGCGTCGCGCTGATCGGGGTCGGCATCGGGCTGGCGCTCGGCGCGGCCTTGCCCTTCGCGGTCGACGCGCTGTTCGGCGCGATCATTCCGTTTCCGCTGGCGCCGGCGATTTTTCCCGGCGAACTCGCGCTCGGTCTGCTCTATGGCCTGCTCACCGCGCTGGTCTTTTCAGTCGCGCCATTGGGGCGGGCGCATGACCTGCCGGTCTCGGCGCTGTTTCGCGATCTCGTCGAGCCGCCGGGCGCATGGCCGAGGCACCGGTATCTGGCGGCGAGCGTTCTCGCCGCGCTCGCGCTGGCCGGCGTGGCGATTTTCGAGAGCGCCGAAAAGCGCATCGCCGTGATCGTCGTCGTCGCGATGATCCTCGGCTTCATCGCGCTGCGTCTTGTCGCGCTTGGCGTCATGGCGGTTGCGCGCCATGCGCCAAGATCGCGCGGCGTCGCCTGGCGGATGGCGCTCGCCAATATCCATCGGCCCGGCGCGATGACGCCCTCGGTCGTGCTGTCGCTTGGGCTTGGTCTCGCCGTGCTCGTCACGCTGACGCTGATCGACAGCAATCTGCGCGGCCAATTGCGCCAGAACCTGCCCGGCGAAACGCCAAGCTTCTACTTCCTCGACGTAGGCAGCGCCCAGATCGACAGCTTTCGCGAATTCCTGGCGGGCAATGCGCCGGACGCCAGGATCGTCGCCGCGCCGATGATGCGCGGCCGGTTCGTCAAGATCGGCCAGACGCCCGCCGAAGACGTCAAGGCCAAGGAAAATGTCGCCTGGGTGCTGGAAGGCGATCGCGGCGTCACCTATGCGCCGGCGCCGCCCGAGAGCTCGGCGGTGACCGCGGGCCGATGGTGGCCGGAGGACTATTCCGGCCCGCCGCTTGTCTCGATGGAAGAAGAAATCGCCGACGGGCTCGGCTTGAAACTCGGCGATTCCGTCACCGTCAATGTGCTCGGGCGCAACGTCACGGCGACCATCGCCAACCTGCGCAAAGTGAACTGGCGGACTTTCGCGATCAATTTCGTGCTGGTCTATTCGCCCAACACGTTCAACGGCGCGCCGCACACGTTCCTCGTCACCGCCGCCTTCCCCAGGGACATCGGCGCGGCCGGCGAGGTCGCCTTGCTCAGGAAGACCGCCCACGATTTCCCGTCGATCGCCGCGTTGCGCGTGCGCGACGCGCTGGAGGCGATCGAGGGCCTGGTCGCCAAACTGGCGGTGGCGATCAGGGCGGCCACCGGCGTCGCGCTGGCGACCTCGGTGCTGGTGCTCGCCGGCGCGCTCGCCGCCAATCGCCGCGCGCGCATCTACGATTCCGTCGTGCTCAAAATCCTCGGCGCGACCCGCGCGCGCTTGTTGGCCGCCTTTCTGCTCGAATATGCGCTGCTCGGCGCCGTGACCGTCGCGTTCGGCCTGGCGGCGGGCGCGGGCGCCGCCTACGCGATCGTCACGCGCATCATGCAGCTCGACTTTGAATTGTCGTGGCCGGCGGCGCTCGCGGCGGCGTCGGCCGCGCTGGCGCTGACCGTGGCGCTCGGGCTCGTCGGGGCATGGCGGATATTGGGACAAAAGCCGGCGGCGTTCTTGCGGGAGCTGTGAACAGGCGAAAGATTCCACGGCGCGCCAGCCGGCATGCCCCAGCCTTCGTCGCCGACTCCCGGCGATGCTTGGCGGTCATGGCCGGATCACCCCGTCAGGGCGAAGCGCGCCGGAAACAAGGAGCGGAGTTGCATGGTCAAATTTTCGTCGGGCTTCAACGCGGCCGCCCGCGACACGGATCAAAAGGTCCGCGACCTCGGCCGCATGCGCCTGATCGCGACGCTTCTGCTGGCGCTGATGAGCGTCCTGTTCGTCGCCACTTCGCTGACGTCGGCCGCCTGGCCGTGGCTCGCCTATGTCAGGGCCTTCGCCGAGGCGGCGATGGTCGGCGCCTGCGCCGACTGGTTCGCGGTCGTCGCGCTGTTTCGACGCCCGTTCGGCCTGCCCATTCCGCATACCGGCATTGTGCCGCACAACAAGGACCGGATCGGCGCGGCGCTGGGCCGGTTCATGAGCAACAATTTCCTCAGCCCCTCGGTGCTCGCCAAGCGGCTCGACAAGATCGAGGCGACCGAGTGGGCGGCGGCTTGGCTCAACGATCCCGCCAACGCCCGGCGCGCCGCCGATCAGGCCAGCCTGTTTCTGCCCGAGGCGCTGCGCGCCCTGCCCCGCGATCAATTCGTCGATTGGCTCGCCAAGGCGGCGCTGCGCGGCGTCGAGGCGCTGCCCGCGGCGCCGCTCGCCTCCAAACTCCTGGCGATTCTTTGGGCGCAAGGCGAAACCCAGGCCTTGCTCAACCGCGCCATCGAATTGGCCGAGGCGTCGCTGCTAAGCCATAAGGATTTCATCCGTGCGAAAGTGACGCAGAACTCGTCGCGCTTCATCCCCCGTTGGGTCGACGCCATGCTCGCCGACAAGGTAATGAGCGGCCTTCAGTCGAGCCTCGCCGAAATGCGCGCGCCCGATCACCCCTGGCGGATCGAATTGCGCAACGCGGTCGAGACGCTGATCTTCGATCTCGCTAACGATCCCGCGATGGCCGCGCGCGCCGAGAAGATGAAGGCGGAATTGTTGGCCAACCCGTTGTTCATTTCTCAGCTCAACGGTCTCTGCCAGGAAATCGAAGCGCAGTTGAACGCCAATATCGCCGCTTACAGCGCCGCCGTCGCGGAGGGCCTGGAGTTCGCGCTGCTCGCCTTGGGCAAGTGGCTGCAGGAAGACAAGGAAATCCAGGCGCGGCTCAACCATTGGGGGCGCCGCGCCGCGCTGCGCGCCCTGGCGCCGCGGCGCGCCGAGATCGGCGCCTATATCGCCAATGTCGTGGCCAACTGGGACGCCACCACGCTGGTCAACAGGCTTGAGCTGCAGGTCGGCCCGGACCTGCAATATATCCGCATCAACGGGACGCTGGTGGGCGGCCTCGTCGGGCTGCTGATTTTCGTCGCGTCGAAATGGCTGCCGGGTTAGGCTCGCCGCCAACGAATGCAAATCCTCGAGAGCGCCCAGACAAGGTTAAATATCTGACGCCAGCCCATTAATTCGCGGGAGCGCGAAGTCTATCCGCCGATGCGCCTCCCACCTCGCCCCCGCGCATGGCTTGCAAGCGATCGTCTTCACGCCAATATTCAGTTCCGCCGCGGCAACCGAAGAAATGTTCCCCGGTCAGGCAAGGACGGCTCCGCAAACAGGAGGGGGTCCTCAAACATGTCCGCAACGTCAACGCCCGCTCGCCGCCAATCAACGAATGGGCGCGCCGTGCCTCTCGATACGGGGGGGGTGGCGGCCTGGCTGGTCGACGGGGCTCGCTCCGCCTCGCGGTCCGAGGATGTGCTCACGGAACTTTGCAATCGCCTCGTCGATTGCGGCCTGCCGCTCTGGCGGGTGGCGGTTTACGTGAACACGCTTCATCCGGAGATCCTCGCGCGCCGCTTCGTATGGCGGCCGGGCGCGGCCGCCGGCGTCCAGGAGGCGCCTTTCGAGATGGCGGCGGACGACAGGTATCGCACGAGCCCCATCACCCAGGTCCGCGCGACCGGGGAGGCGATCCGCCGCCGGCTCGCCGATCCGGATTGCCCGATGGACTTCAAGTTTCTCAGCGAAATGCGCGAGGAGCAGGTGACCGATTACCTGGTGATGCCGCTGGGCTTCACCAATGGCGAGATCCATGCGGCCTCTTTCACGACTCGCCAGGCGGGCGGCTTTACCGACGCGCAGATCGCTGCGCTCGAAACGATCATCCCGCCCCTCTCGCGCGTCGCCGAAGTGCGGGCGCTGCGGCGCACCGCGATCGGCCTTCTCGACGCCTATGTCGGGCATGACGCCGGCGAGCGGATTCTCGCAGGAAGGATCCGGCGCGGCGACACCGAGGCGATCCGCGCCGTCATCTGGCTCTCCGACATGCGTGGCTTCACGGCGCTCGCCGACCGCGTGCCGCCGCAGACCCTGATCGAGCTGCTCAACCGGTTCTACGATTGCCTGGTGCCGCCGATCGAGGCCGAGGGCGGGGAAGTGCTCAAATTCATGGGCGACGGTCTGCTCGCGATCTTCCGCATCTCGAGCG
>JBEKSH010000231.1:0-5381 GCA_049517235.1 Roseiarcus sp.
ATTCCTTACTATAGCAAGCTCGAGACGCTTCACGCCTTCGCGCGGGAACTGCCAAGGCGTCCCGGTCTGGCCGATTTCGCCCACGTCATCGACGAAGTGTTGAAGCGCGCTCTCGCCGCCTCGACGTCCAGCCGCGAATTGTTGGCTCAAGCTCAGAATGCGATCGAAGGCGTCCTCAAATGACTCTGCCCGCGCTGCGCCAAGAGTGGCCAAAGCCCTCACATCCCAAGCCTATAGTCATCATCGGGACAGGGGGCATCGTCAAGGATTCGCACTTGCCCGCCTATCGCAAGGCTGGTTTCCCAGTCGCGGGTCTGTTCGACATCGACCGTCCAAGAGCCGAAGCGCTCGCACGCGAATGGGGCGTTCCGAGAGTGTTTGCGACGCTGGAGGAAGCCGTTGGCGAGCCAGCCGTCGTCTTCGACATCGCCGCCCCGCCGAACGCCCACCTTTCTCTGCTGAACGCGCTGCCGGCGAAATCCGCAGTGCTCATCCAGAAACCGATGGGCATGAATCTCGATGAAGCGACCGCCACGTTGCGGCTCTGTCGCGAGCGGAGCCTACAAGCATGCGTCAACTTCCAGCTGCGCTTCTCGCCGATGATGTTGGCGGTTCGCGACGCCATTGCGCGGGGTCTGCTCGGCCGACTCATCGACGTCGAGGTGCATCTCAATCTCGTCACGCCGTGGGGTCTGTTCCCTCACCTAAAGACAAACAGGCGTGTCGAGATCGTCTCCCATTCGATCCACTATCTTGATCTCATCCAGAGCCTGCTCGGTTTGCCCAAGAGCGTGTTCGCCCGGACCTTCGGTCATCCGTCGAGCGATCTCGCGGACACCCGCACGACCGCCATTCTCGATTACGGCGGCGACCTGAGGGTCGCGCTCAGCATCAATCACCATCACGACTTCGGCCGCAGGTTTCAGGACGCCACTTTCCGCTTCGAAGGGGACGAAGGTGTCGCTGTCGTAAAGCTCGGTCTTCTGCTCGACTACCCTAGGGGGGAACCGGACGAACTGTGGATCGGGCGCAAAGGCAAAACGCCGGAGCGGGTTCCCTTGATCGGCCGTTGGTTTCCGGACGCATTCATCGGCGTCATGGGCAATCTGCAGAAATACGTCCAGGGTGAAGATGCAATTCTCGAGACTTCTGTGGAAAGCGCGTGGCGCACGATGGCGCTGGTCGAGGCGTGCTACGCGTCGGGCGCGATCGCCGGAGCGCGGGTCGCGGATTCGCCTCTGGCGTGAAAGCCGGGAGCGATATTACGGCCGAAAATCGCGCCCATTTGACGACGCCCGTCCATTTGTGCGCGTACTTCTGGCGGCGCCCTCTATCAGCCGCGCGAGATGGCAGCGTTGAGGCCCACCAGGGAGGACAGGGTGGAAGAGACAAATCCGCAGCGCATCGTCGACGCCCACGTGCACTGGTGGGACCTCGAGGCCAACTACTATCCCTGGCTTTCCGACAAGAAACCGGAAGAGGGCGGGCTCAGCAGCGCCGGCGCCTTGGCGAAGACCTATCTGCCCAAACACTATCTGGAGGACGCCAGGGGCTTCCGCATCGTCGGCGCCGTCCACGTGCAGGCCAACTGGGACCCCGCCGATCCGGTGGGCGAAACGCGCTGGCTGCAGCAGCTTGCCGATTCAGACGTTGGGGACGGCATGCCGCAGGGCGTCGTCGCCTTCGCCGACCTCTCTAATCCCGAGGTCGATGCGCTGCTCGAAGCGCACGCCCGGTTCCGAAGCACGCGGTCAATCAGGCACATGCTGAACTACATCCCGGATAATCCCGCGTTATGCTGGGCCGACCAGGATTACCTCGACAACCCCGCCTGGGTGGCGAACTTCCCGCGACTCGGCCGATATGGGCTAGGCTTCGATTTGATGTGCTTTTCCAACCAGATGCAGCGCATGGCGGTTCTAGCGCGGGACAATCCGGGCATTCCCATCTACCTCGAACATGCGGGTATGCCGCACGATCACTCGGTCGAAGGCGTCGCTCAATGGCGGGAAGGGATGCGCGCCTTGGCGGAAGCGCCCAATGTGGTCTGCAAAATCTCCGGGCTCGGCAGCACTATTCCGAACTGGACGGAAGAGATTGTGCGTCCCTACGTGCTCGACGCGATCGAAATCTTCGGATGCGATCGCTGCATGTTCGCCTCGAATTTTCCCACCGATAGCCAGTTCAGCAGCATGAAAGCGATCTGGGACGCCTTCTTTTCCATCACCTCCGGATTCAGCGACGACGAGCGCGACAAGCTGTTCGCCGCGAACGCCATCCGCCACTACAGGCTTCCGATCGGCTCGCAACAATGATCTCCGTCTGAAGCGATCGTCCGCGCCCCGGCGAAGCCGTCGGCGGCCTGACGGCGAAAGGATCCAGTACTCGCGACCTCCGGCGGCGCAGACATCAATTCTCGACGGGAAACTTGTAGATGCGTTTCGCGGTATCGAAGAAGAGCGCCCTTTGGTCGCTCGCGGAAAACTGGCCCGCAACCGCGCGATAGACTTCGTAGGACTGGGCGAAGCTGGCGTGCAGGCTGGTCACCGGAAAATCGCTGGCCATCATCGATCGCTGCGGACCGAAAGACTCGATGCAATGAAGGATCAGCGGGCGGAGACTTTCAAGCGTCCAATGCGGGTCGTAACCGGTCAGTCCGGAAATCTTGATTGCGACGTTCTCGGCTGAGGCGAGCGCCTTGACGCCGGCGCGCCATGCCGCCATGGAATCCTCGTCCCGGTCGATCGGGCTGCCGCAGTGATTGAGGACAAAAAGCTGGTTCGGAAAGGCTTGCGCGAGGCGAAGCGCGTCGCCGAGCTGACCGGCGAAGATCATCAGGTCGAACACCAAGTCATGCTCTGCAAGCCTGGCCAATCCGCGCCGCCAGGCCGGGTCGTCCATGACGTCGCCGCGCTCGGCGAACGTCAGAGCGGGATTGCGATGCCAGCTCAGAATGTCTCGGATGCCGACGACGCGCGCGAAGCTCGCTTGCGCCGCAATGAGCGCGGGCGCTTCCGGACTGTTCAGCGGCACATGGGCGACGTAGCGGCTCGCCACGCCCCGCTGCTTATCCAGCGCCTCCAGCCAGCGCGTTTCGCCGAGGCAATCCTCTTCGATCCAAGCCGCCTCCACATGCACCGTCGCGACGACGTTCTGCCCGCCCGAATCGACGAGATAGTCCTCGATCAGATAGTTGCGGCGCAGTCTCGCCAGGTCGCCCAAAGAGTGTTCCTTGCCCGGTTGCGGCGCCAGCCAGGGGTGACGACCGAGGCTCAAGTCCCACAGATGATGATGGGGGTCGATGACAGGACCGTCGTAGAGTTTGGACATCGGGACTTCTCATTCAGGTCGAGGCCGTTCGGGCGAGCGGATCGGACAATGGAGAGCGCGGAGCGTGCAATTCGCCGCCGAAGATCGAGCTGAGTTCCGCGGCTGCCTCGAACTGCGCCGCGGCGGCGCGCTGTATGTCGACCTTGTCGGCGACCGATCTGAGGAACGGCATGGTGAGCGCCGCCAAGACTTCACCCTTGCGGTCGATTACGGGGAAACTGACGTCGGTAATTCCTTCGAACGTCTCGCCGGAGATAAACTCGTAACCCGCCTGCGCTATAGCTTCCACGCGCCTGCGCACCCGCTTTAGTTCGGCGGCCGAGACGCCGCTTTGCGCCATCGCTTCAAAGATCCATTTCTGCGTCGCCGACGGCTGGAAAGCGAGCAGCACGCGGCCGGACGCCGTGCGGGCCACCGGCCTTGCGACGCCGAGCCGTACGCGAAAGCCGATTGGCGCCGGACTATCGATATGCGCGATGGACCGAATGGTGGCGCCGTCGATGACGCTGAGCAGGATCGACTGCTCCACTTCCAGCGACAATCGTCTCATGATCGGCGGCGCCGCGTCGGTGAGCCTCGCTATCGGCGGAAAAGTCAGCGCGAGGTCGTAGAGCTTCATGGTGAGACGGAAAACGTCGCCCTGAGGCCAGCGCGTGATGTAGCCGCGCCGCTCGAGCGAAACCACCATGCGGTAGACCTCCTGCAGCGATCGATTGCAGCGCTGCGCGATCTGGCTTTGCGTAAGTCCCTCCGGCACCCCGGCGAGAAGCTCGAGTACGTCCAGCCCCTTTTCCAGCGCCGGCGCCAGATAGGCGGACCGGCGCGCCTCGGGTTCGACGTCGAGCTCACGCCTCGAGATATTGTCCTTCACCCAGTCCATCCAGCTCACTCCATCGCTACGATCATTCGGTGGTTGTGGCTTGCTTCAAGGGTCCTTTCTGTGGCGCGCGCGCGCCGATTGACAAGAAGCGCAGTACGGTATTACCTATCAAATGTAAATTTCATATTTGAAATTACGCGCGCGATCAATCTTCCGTACGGGCCTAAGGGTCGAGTCTCGATTACGGCATTGACCCAGGTTTCGGCGTGGGCGGAAAACCAAGGAGGGAAGGCGATATGAAAAGCATGGGTCTGAGGTGGCTGGCGCTCGCAGCTGCTGCCGCGCTCGGCGGCGCAAATGTCGCCAGAGCGGATGGCGCGGCGGCTTTGGCGACGCTTCCGCCGGATTTGCAGGCGCTCTATGTCGGCGTCGAGAAGAACGTTCAGCCTTCGGCCTATGACGGCTTCAAGATGCCGGCGAAGCCGTGGAAGTGGTGCCATTCGGAGTCGTACCAAGGCAATCCCTGGCGGGTGGCGCTGACCAATGAGTTCAGGAGCCTGATCGACGCCTTCAAGGCGGACGGCAGCGTCAGCGACTTCGAGCTCTCGGATTCGAACGGCGACACCAGCCGTCAGATCGCGCAGATCCGCGCGTTCATCGACAAGAAGTGCAACATCATCACTTCCGTGTCCGGCTCATCGACGGCGTTGAATGACGCCATCGAAGCGGCCTACAAGGCGGGGATCCCGGTCGTGTCGCTCGGCCTCGTCACCAGTCCCTACGCCATTAGCGTCGACTCGAACTACGTCAAGTTCGGTTACGACATGGCCAAGGCGATCACCACCGCGCTTAACGACAAGGGCAGCGTACTGCGCGTTGAGGGCATCGCCGGCAGCCCGCTGGTGGCCGAGCAACGCATCGGCGCCGACAAGGCGTTCGCCGAATCGCCCAATGTGAAAGTGGTTCGTGACGTCAACGGCAACTGGACCGCCAATGTCACCAAGACCGTGGTTCTCCAAGCGCTGGCGACGACGCCTCAGCCGATCGAAGCCGTCTGGACCTCGGGCAGCGAAGCCCGCGTGGTCGCCGAAGCCTTCTCCCAAGCGGGCCGCCCTCTGCCGCTCATCACCGGCAGCGTTTCCGGCGACGCGCTCGGCTATTGGAAGGAACACCCCGACTTCAAGTTCGCCGGCGGCGCGCTGATGCCGTCATGGACCGCGCAGACCGCCGT
>JBEKSH010000232.1:0-10364 GCA_049517235.1 Roseiarcus sp.
AGATGAAAATCGCGAAACAGCAGATAGATCGGCACCAACACGCCGACCCCCGGCATCATCTTGGTGGACAGCATCCACATCAGGACGTCCTTGGTGCGCTTGGTCGGCGCGAAAGCCATCGACCAGGCGGCCGGCACGGCGATGACGAGGCCGACGACATTCGCCCCGACGGAGAGCACGATCGAATTGTAGGCGAACAGCAAATAGTTCGAGCGCGACTGGACCTCGAAATAATTCTCCGTCGTCCAGTGAAAGAACAGGAACTTCGGCGGAATGGTGAAGGCGTCGAGCTCGCTCTTGAAGCTGGTGAGGAACGTCCACAGAATCGGGAAGAAAATGAGAAAGCCGACCAGCCAGGCCGCAGCCGTGACGCCGATCCGCTTGCCCGTGGATTGTCGCAGCGCCATGGCTCAGCCCTCCAGATTCTTGCCGACGATGCGCATCAGGAAAAGCGCGACAATATTGGCCAGCACCACCGCGACGATGCCGCCGGCCGAAGCGCCGCCGACGTCGAAATCGAGCAGCGCCTGCTTGTAGACGAGGAAAGCGATGTTGGTCGTGGCGACGCCCGGCCCGCCCGAGGTCGTCACCAGGATTTCCGCAAACACGCTGAGCAGGTAGATCGTCTCGATCAGGATCACGACGGTGATCGCGCGGGCGATATGCGGCAGGATGATGTAGAAGAAGAAGGACAGCGCGCCGGCGCCGTCGAGCGCCGCCGCCTCTTTCTGCTCTTCGTCTAAGGATTGCAAAGCCGTGAGCAGAATGAGGCTGGCGAAGGGCAGCCATTCCCATGAAACGATGATGATGACCGACAGCATCGGCCAATTGGTGAACCAATCGACGACCGGCAGGCCAAGCGATTGGGAGATCCAGGCGAAGAGGCCGGACACCGGATTCATGAACAGGTTCTTCCACACCAACGCGCTGACCGTCGGCATAACGAAGAACGGCCCGATCACCATCAGGCGCAGCACGCCCTGTCCGAAGATCGGCTGATCCATCAACAGCGCCACGAGAATGCCGCCGCCGACAGTTATCGCCAGCACCGAGGCGACGAGAATCAGCGTGTTGGCGAGGGCGGTGAGGAAGTTCGGGTCGGAGAGGAAATAACCGTAATTCTGCAGCGCGACGAAGCTGGTCTTGTCGGGGTCGAGCAGGCTGTAATGCAGCGACGAGAAGTAGAGCGTCATCGCCAGCGGCACGATCATCCAGGCGAAAAGCAGGATAACCGACGGCGCGACCAGCAGGCGTCCGGCTGCAGTGGTCTGTTGCGTCGCCATGGTTGTCGCCTCCCCCGATCGTCGTTTTGTTCGCCCCAGCGTCCGCTCAATTCGAACCGCCGGCGTCATATTGCAAGGAGCCGAGCGGCGACGCAATTCAGCGGCTGCCGCCCGGACATCGGCGGGATCGCCTCGGCTCGGCGAATGCATAGTATTCGTCGCGCTTCGCTCGCAACGACGAGGCCCGATGGTCCGGAACCCCTCGCGGGGCGCGCGAACCGTCCTTTGCCCTTGTTCCCCTCCCCGCGAACGGGGAGGGGAGGAGACGGGGAGGACATCCCCTCGAGAACCGCAACGCCGCTTTCGTTCCGATCGAAGCGTCGGCTATTTGATGTAGCCGGCTTTCTTCATGGTCGCTTCGGTGCTCGCCTGAGCCTTGGCGAGCGCCTCGTCGGCGGTTGTGGTTCCGGCCAAGGCGGCCGAGAAGTCCTGGCCGACTTCGGTGCCGATGCCCTGGAACTCGGGGATCGCGACGAACTGAACGCCGACATAAGGAACCGGCTTGACCGTCGGATGCGTCGGATCGGCGGAGTTGATCGAATCCAGCGTCATCTTCGCGAAAGGCGCCGCCTTCTGATACTCCTGGTTTGCATAAAGCGAGGTGCGCGTGCCCGGAGGAACGCTGGCCCAGCCTTCCTTCGAGGCGACGAGCTCGGTGTAGCGCTTGCTGGTCGCCCAGGAAACGAACTTCTCGGCGTCGGCGATCTTGGACGAGCCGGCCGGGATGGCCAGCGACCACGCCCACAGCCAGTTGCCGCGCTTGCCGAGGCCATTGTCCGGGGCGAGGGCGAAGCCAACGTCGTTGGCGACCTTCGAGTCCTTGCCGGTGACCATGGAAGCCGCCACCGTGGCGTCGATCCACATGCCGCACTTGCCGGCGCTGAACAGGGCGAGGTTTTCGTTGAAGCCGTTCGACGACGCGCCCGGAGGACCATCGGCCTTCATCATCGAGAGGTAGAAGTCGAGGGTCTTCTTCCATTCCGGCGAATTGAATTGAGGCTGCCATTTTTCATCGAACCAGCGGGCGCCGAAAGAATTGGCGGTCGCCGAGAGGAACGCCATGTTCTCGCCCCAACCGGCCTTGCCGCGCAGGCACACGCCGTAAACCCCGGCGGCCTTGTCGGTCATCTTGTCGGCAGCCTGGCGAATGAAGTCCCAGGTCGGCGCGTCGGGCATCTTGAGGCCCGCCTTGTCCATCAGGTCCTTGCGGTACATGACCATCGAACTCTCGCCGTAGAACGGCGCGGCGAAGAGCTTGCCCTCCACGGTGAGGCCGGAGCGAATGGCCGGAAGAAGATCGTCGACGTCATAGTCGGCGCCCAGATTGTCGAGCGGAACGAGCCAGCCCTTCTTGCCCCAGATCGGAACCTCGTAAGTGCCGATGGTCATGACGTCGAACTGTCCGCCTTTCGTGGCGATGTCGGTCGTGACCTTCTGGCGCAGCACGTTCTCTTCGAGCGTGACCCAGTTCAGTTTGATATCGGGATTGGCCTTGGTGAAATCATCCGTCAGCTTCTGCATGCGGATCATATCGGGGTTGTTGACGGTGCCGATCGTCAGCGTCGTCTCCGCATAAGCGGGAGCCAAGAAGCCGGCGAGGGCGACCGCCCCGACCAGACTCTTCACGAGAACCTTCATGGTGTTTCCTCCATTGGCAATGCCTGAGCATTTGCTTGTCGTGCGGGCGAATATTCGAACGAATCGCGAGCCGGAGTCAACAGGAAATCGTGGTTGCGGTGCAATATTTGCAGTGCAATATGACGACAAACATATGATTGTATTATATTTTATTTGAGTATTTGCTCATCGCTGCAGCAAATGCTCGGCGGTCGCCTCGTCCGTCACGAGACCAGAAATCAGCTTGCCGGCCAGCGCGCCGCGCAGCGCGGCGCGGCGCGCGGCGCCCATCGCGACGCCGATCACCAGCCGGTTGGTCGCCCGGCGCAGCGGCGCGCTGGCGACGCGCTCATTGATCGACCCTTCGATGAGCCGGCCATGCGAATCGAAAGCCCAGCCGGTGATTTCGCCGACCGCCCCGGCCTCGCGCAGCGCCTCGGCTTCCTCGCGCGTGATGATGCCGTCCAATACGATCGCCGAACTGTCGCCGATCGCCCCCACGCCGACGAAGCTGACGTCGGCGCGCTCGATCAGAGCGAGGACACTGCGCACCGAGGCGAGGCTGGTCAGCAGCTGGCGCTCCTCGACCGAGCGCGCGACGACGGGAAGCGGCATGGGGTAATGGGGCGCGCGAACGGTGTCGGAAACACGAATGATGACGTCGTAAAACGAAGCCGAGCCATCGGTCTTGGTGGTGCCGACCAGCGCCACGAACTTGTGTTGCGGGCATTCCATCGCCGGCAATTGGTCGGCGACGGCGCGCATCGTGCGCCCCGTCCCGATGCCGATGATCGCAGGCTCTGCATTGCGCAGCCAGCGCTCCATTTCGGCCGCCGCGAGTTGGGCTATGCCCAGCGTCGAGGAGGTCGAGGCGGGATCGGTCGGCGCGACCTCGCAAAAATGCAGATCGAACCTCAACTTCAGCGCGGCGGCGAGCTCCATACATCGCGCGATCGGATGGTCGAGCCTGACCTTGATGAGGCGCTCGCTGATCGCCAACGAAACGAGCCGCTGCGCCGACTGGCGCGAAATGCCGAGCTTGCGGGCGATTTCTTCCTGCGTGTTGCCGGCGACGTAATAGAGCCAGCCGGCGCGCGCCGCGTCATCGAGCCTGCCGTCTTCCGCTTCGGTTTTCCTGACCATGTCCTCGTCAGACCATTCTAGGAGCCTTGACCTTCGCGCCGGCGCAGCGCGATGATTTGCGGCAGTTGGCTCATATCGTCGAAAATCAGCGAAGCGCCCGCCTCTTTCAGACGCTCTCCCGGCGTGTCGCCGGAAAAATGGCTGCCGCCGACAAAGCCGAACACATCCATCCCCGCGCTGACCGCCGCGACGACGCCGGGCGCGCTGTCCTCGATGACGAGGCAGGCGTCGGGCGCCGCGCCCATCTGGCGCGCCGCGTGAAGAAACAGGTCCGGATGCGGCTTGCCGCGCGGCGCCATGGTCGCGGAAAAAATATGCGGCTCGAACAAGCCGCTGTAGCCGGCGACCGACAAGGCGAGCCGGATGCGCTCGGGCGGACTGGAAGAGGCGACGCAGACCCGGCATCCAAGGCCTGCGACCGCTTGCCTGACGCCCTCGATGCCCTTCAACTCGCCGGCAAAGCGCGCCAGAATATCGCGGGCCAGATCATTTCGGAAACTCGCCGGCAGCGCGCCGGCAAGGTCCGCTTCGGCTCTTTGGATGATCGTGTCGACGCTGAGGCCGAGGAACCGGTCGATCGCCTGGTCATGGGTGATCGGCAGCCCAGCCGCGCCGAGCGCCCGGCGCATCTGCCCCAGCGCGATCAACTCGCTGTCGACGAGCACGCCATCGCAATCGAATATGACGACTTCAGGCCATCGCATGAATTTCACTTCGACGGAATTCGCTCAACGCCGCCCTGCTTCCAAACGAGTCGTCACGCTAACATGACCGCGCTTCGAGAGACAAACAACTGCCCGCAATATGGTCAAATGCTCACCCCTCGCCGGGCCTGCGCGGCGCAAGGCGCGGCTCAAGCGCTCATGATCTGGCGGATTCCTCGTTCGGATCCTTGCATCAGATCGAAGGCGCGGCGCTTCTTGGCGTGGAACCTCGCGATTTCACCGCCCTGCGGCGTGATTTCATCCGCCAGACGGGACATCGCGGACATCGCCGATCGCACATCGTGTTTTCCCGCGGCGACCGCGCCAAGCATGGCGGCGCCGAGCAACACGGGCTCGCTCGCCTCCGGTGCGCCAACGCGCTTTCCCGTCGAGTCGGCGATGATCTGGCGCACCAGCGGGCTGCGGCCCGCGCCGCCGCTCACAACCAGCATGTCGAAGTGATAGCCGCCCGCTTCCAGCGTGCGGATGATTTGCGCCACGCCATGCGCCAGTCCGCTAAGCGCGGCGACGTAAAGCTCGAGCAGGCTGGCGCGATCGTCGCGCAAATCAAGACCGACCAGCGCGCCGCGCATGTTGGGGTCGGCGAGCGGCGAGCGGTTGCAGATCCCCGGCGAGCAGCGCCGCGCGCGACAACGTGCCCGCGCGCGCGAGAATGTCGCGCTCCATTTCTTCGTAGGCGCTGTCGCCCGGGCGACGCGAAGCCTCGGAAAACGCCGGATGCCGGCGCATCAGCCGATCGATCGCCGCGCCGAACGCCGTTTGCCCGCCCTCGGTGAGCCATTGGTTGGGCGTCAGCGCCGAAAAATACGGACCCCACAGGCCGTCGATGAACCGCGGCTGATCGGAAACCGCCATGCAGCAGGCCGACGTCCCCAGGATCAGCGCGAGCCTTTTGCGGGGATCGGCGTCGGCGCCGCCAAGGCTCGCCGAAAGCGTGCCGACGGCGCCGGCATGCGCGTCGATCAAGCCGGCGCCGACCTTGACGCCCGCCGGCAGGCCCATCGCGGCGGCGGCCTCGCGCGTAAGCCCGTCGCCAAGCGGCGTTCCCGGCTCGGCGACCTCAGCCCCGATCCGCGCGAAGCCGTCGGCGGCCAGGTCCTGCAAGCCCAGGCTGTCGAAAAAATCGCGCGCCCAACGCCGCTCATGCGCGAGATAGGTCCATTTGCAGGTGAGCGTGCAAACCGACCGTCGCCTGGAGCCGGACGCGCGCCATGTCAGGAAATCCGTCAGATCGAAGAAATGGCCGGCGCGCTCGAATGTCCGCGGCATGTGTTTGGCGAGCCAGAGCAGTTTGGGGATTTGCATCTCCGGCGAGATTTTGCCTCCGATATAGCGCAGCACCTCGTGGCCCGCGCCGTTGATCCGGCCCGCCTCGCCGGTCGCGCGATGATCCATCCAGACGATCACGTCGCGCTCCGCCGCGCCGCTGGGGCCGACGGGCAGCGGGGCGCCCGAGGGGTCGAGCGCCACGAGCGAGCATGTCGCGTCAAAGCCGATGCCGGCGAAAGCCTGTTGCGGCAGGCCCGAGGCGACGACAGCCTCGCGCACCGCGCCGGTCGCGGCGCGCCAGATGTCCTGCGACGAATGCTCGACGATGCCGCCCGCCTCATGCCACACGGCGATGGGCTTCTTGGCCTTGGCGAGCAGCCGCCCCGCGTCGTCGAAAACCCCGGCGCGAGCGCTGCCGGTGCCCACGTCAACGCCGATATACGCCTCGCTCATGCGCTCCTCGCCCGTTTCGGTTGGCGCGACAATCCCATTGCAACGCTTGCTTTGGCAAGCGCGCAAGCGCCGATCGCCGCGCGGACTGACCCGCTGATTGACTCTTGGGAAATCCCTGATCATCCTCAACGTTGAAACCTCTTGCGAGGCTCTCTTTGAGATCGTTTCCGCCTTCGACCGACAAGGTTCCTCGGGCGATTGGCCGATGGGCGCCCATCATGCCGACAACGCCATGTCGCTCAAGATATTGCTGATCGATTCGCAAGCCGAGAGGGCGCGGTCGCTCGCCGACAATCTTTCGGCTGCCGGATTTGCGGAAATCTTCCGCGCAACCGCCGACAGCGATCTGGTCGAGATGGTGCAACGCCTTTCCCCCGATGTCGTGATCATCGACATGGCGCTGCCCGACCGCGACGCGCTCGAGGACATACGCGCTCTTTCCGCCAGCGCGCCGCGCCCTATCGTAATGTTCGCTGACCAGGACGATCCCGCCATTGTGGCGGACGCCATCGGAGCGGGGGTGTGCTCGTACAATTTGTCGGGCGTTTCGTATCGCGAGATCAAGCCGATCATCGCCTCGGCCATCGCCCTGTTTCGTCGTTACAATCAGGTCGAGGCGGAATTGGCCGCCGCTAACGCCCTGCTCAATGAGCGGCGGATCATTGAGCGGGCCAAGGCGATTCTGATGCGTGACCGCAAAATGACCGAGCCGGCCGCGTATCGCTGGCTTCAACGTCGCGCGATGGACGAAAATCGCAAACTTGTCCAAGTCGCCGAGAAGCTGGTCAAAGGGGAGGAAGCCAATGCGCGTCGCGCCTGATCGAGACGCGGGAGGCGGTCGGTGAGCGACGTCATCGCCTTGCCGGGCAATCGGCCGCGCGTCGCGCCGAAACTGAAGATCGGATTGCTCCGCCTCACCGATTCGGCGCCGGTGATCGTGGCGCATGAGTTCGGATTCTTCGCCGAGGAAGAGCTCGACGTCGAACTTTCCGTGGAGCCGTCATGGGCGAATATCGCCGACAAGCTCGCCTACGGCTTTCTCGACGCCGCCGTCATCCTCCCGCCGCTCGCTTTCGCGATCACGCTCGGCGTGCGCGGCGCGCCGCAACCGCTGCTGATTCCCTATGTGCTGAGCCTCGGCGGCAACACGATCACGCTGGCGCGGGATCTTGCCGCTCTGGTGCGCGCCACGGCGATGCGCGACGGGATCAGCATGGCGCAGGCCTTCGCCGCCTGTTATCGCCGGACCGGCGAGTCCCCCGTGCTCGCTGTCGTCCATGCCTATTCGACGCATAATCTGCTGCTGCGCTACTGGCTCGCGACGGCCAACGTCGTGGCGGAACGCGACGTGACCCTGTCGGTCGTTCCGCCGGCACGCATGGCGGAGGCGCTGGAGAGAGGGCGGATCATCGGCTTCTGCGCGGGCGCGCCGTGGGGCGAGGTCGCGGCCAGGGCCAAGGTCGGCGCCACGGTCGCCACCTCGCATCACATCTGGCGCAACGCGCCGGAGAAGGCGTTCGCCGTGCGGCAGGGCTGGGCCGAACGCCATCCCGAGGATTTGCATCGCGCGCTGCGGGCTCTGTTCCGCGCGTCGAAATTCTGCGACGCCCCCGAAAACGCCTCTTACACCGCGGCTCTTCTTTCGAAGAAGAGATATCTCGACGTCAGCAGCCATGCAATCCTTTCGTCGCTTCCCGGCGCCGCCTCGATCGACAGCGCGTCGGTGTTCCATCGCGGCCTTGCGACCTATCCCTGGCGATCGCAGGCTCTGTGGTTTCTTTCGCAATTGACGCGTTGGGGGCTGCTCGACGCGAGCCTCTTGGCGCGCGCCGTCGCGGAGCGGGTCTATCGCCCCGACGTCTACAAGGCGGCGCTCGCGCCGCTCGGCGCGCCAATTCCGTTCTCCGAGATGAAACGCGAAGGCGAGCATGCGGAAGCGTGGTCGCTGCCGGCCTCGCCGGCGCCCGTCGCGATGGGCGCGGACCTCTTTTGCGATGGCGCGGTGTTCGATCCTGCGCTAGCGCCTCAGCCGCAGGTCCGCGAGCGCGCGCGATGAGCCTCGTTGTGCGTCGCACAAATATTGAGCTCGGCTGACCAACGGCTGTGCAAGGCGGATCCGCCGCGGCGAATTCAGCCCCGGTTTCCAGGGGGCTCGCGTTGGCACGCGTCTTGCTACGTGCAGCGCGCCGACCCTCGTTCAGCGAGGCGCGGCTGACCGCGCTCTAACGGCGGAGCGGATCACAGCGAATGGCGGCGAGAGCCGTCATCGTCATTGGACGGCGGGCTAATGGCGGCCCGCACCCAGACTTCGGGTCTGGCGGCGCATAGCGCCGAATCTTGAAGCCTGAGCCCATGAATCGCGCTTTCCTGAAGGCGGGGCATTTGCCCACGCTGGTCGCGGCATTCCTGTATTTCGATCTGAGCTTCATGGTCTGGGTCCTGCTGGGGCCACTCGGCGTGTGGATCGCCAGGGATCTCGACCTCAACGCCAGTCAGAAAGGCCTGATGGTCGCGACGCCCATTCTCGCGGGCGCCGCGTTGCGGATCGTCAGCGGCGTGCTCGCCGACCACTTCAAGCCGAGGCTCACCGGAATCGTCATGCAGGGCGTGGTGATCGTCGGCCTGACCGTCGCCTGGATGGTCGGCGTTGACAGCTACGCGCAAGTGCTGACGCTGGGATTGGTGCTGGGCGTCGCCGGCGCGTCCTTCGCCATTGCGTTGCCGCTCGCCTCCTATTGGTATCCGCCCGAGCATCAGGGCGTCGCTCTGGGAATCGCCGGCGCCGGCAATTCGGGCACGGTCCTGGCCTCCCTGTTCGCGCCGGCGCTGGCGATCGCCTTCGGTTGGCGCAATGTTCTGGGCTTGGCCGTCATTCCGCTGATCGTCGTCCTCGTGCTGTTCATCGTTCTTGCGCGCAACAGTCCGACCTGTCCGCCGCGCAAGGGCCTCAAGGACTATGTCGCGATCCTGAACACCCGCGACGCGTGGTGGCTGATGTTCTTCTACAGCGTCAGCTTCGGCGGTTTCGTCGGTCTCTCGTCCTTCCTGCCGATCTATTTCAACGATCAATACGCAATCGCGCCGGTCGCCGCCGGCTATTGCACGGCCGCGTGCGTCTTCGCCGGTTCGCTGGCGCGCCCGTTCGGCGGCGCCTTGGCCGATCGCCTGGGCGGCCTTCGCGCGCTGTCCTTCGCCTATGCGATCGCGGCGATCGCGCTCGTCGCCGTCAGCCGCGGCGTCGGGCCGGCGCCGCTCGCGGTCGCGATCTTCCTTGTCGGCATGTTTGCGCTGGGCATGGGCAACGGCGCCGTCTTCCAGCTCGTGCCGCAACGCTTCGGACGCACCGTCGGCGTGATGACCGGCCTAGTCGGCATGACGGGCGGCGTGGGCGGCTTCTTTCTCGCCGCCAGCCTCGGCTACGCCAAGCAGCTCACCGGAAGTTACGCCTTCGGCTTCCTCGTATTCGCGGGCCTTGCGCTGCTCGCGCTCGCCGGCGTCGCGAGCGTGCGCGCGCGTTGGCGCGTGACATGGGCCGGGCGGGCGGCGCTCGCCGTCGCGCGCGTTTAGCCAATGGCGAGGAACACAAGCGCGCGGCGGGGCCGATCGCCTTTGCGGCGAATCCGGGCGCTGCGACAGCGCGAACAAGGATAATCGACATGCGCCCATCGGACAGCGATGAATTCTGCTTCGAGCGTCAGCGCGGCGGACGACGCCGGCTGGTCGTCGTCGGCAACGGCATGGCCGGAATGCGGACCCTCGACGAACTGATCAAGCTCGGCGCGGCGTCGCGCTATCAGATCACTGTTTTCGGTGCGGAGCCGCGTGTCAACTACAACCGCATCATGCTGTCTTCCGTGCTGGCGGGCGACAAGAC
>JBEKSH010000233.1:0-5361 GCA_049517235.1 Roseiarcus sp.
GACGGAGCCAAGCCGTCAGGCCAAGAGGGCGAGCGCCCTATCTCTCGCGATATGGTGAACGGCGAGCGATTGCGCAACCGAGGCGCAAACGGCCAATTCTCCCGCGCGGCCCGACTGGTCGAGAACCGTTTCAACGACGCGCGCCATGTCCGAAAATCCGACGCGCGCGGCCAGGAAGGCCTCGACGGCGACTTCATTGGCCGCGTTGAGCGCCGTCGGCGCGCCGCCGCCGGCGCGCAACGCCGCGATCGCCAGACCCAGCGCCGGAAAACGAGCGAGATCCGGCTGCTGGAACGAGAGCTGGCCGATCGCCGCCAGATCCAGCGGTTTGGCGCCCGAATCAATCCGTTCGGGATAGGCCAGGCAATGAGCGATCGGCGTCCGCATATCGGGCGCGGCCATGCCCGCCGTCACCGATCCGTCGGCGAAGGAGATCAGGCCATGCACGATCGACTGTGGGTGGACGAGGACCGCGAGCCGGCCGGCCGGCATTCCAAAAAGATGATGCGCCTCAATAAGTTCAAGCCCTTTGTTCATGAGGCTTGCCGAATCGATCGTCACTTTCGAGCCCATCGCCCAATTGGGATGGGCGAGCGCTTCGCTGATCGTCGCCGCGCGGATCCGCTCGGCGCTCCATTCGCGAAACGGCCCGCCCGAAGCGGTGAGGGTCATCTTGACGATCTGCGCCGCGTCGCAGCCGCCCATCGCCTGAAAAATGGCGTTGTGCTCGGAATCCATCGGCAGGATGCGCGCGCCCGAACGGCGCGCCGCCTCCATGACGGCGCCGCCCGCGCAAACGAGCGTCTCCTTGTTGGCCAGCGCGACCGCGCGGCCCGCGGCGATCGCCGCATAAGTCGGCGCAAGGCCGGCCGCGCCGACAATTGCGGCGACGACCAGCTCGGCCTCGCGCAGCGCCGCCTCGACGACGGCCTCGGGGCCAGCCGCGACCTCGACGGCCTGTCCGGCCACGCCCGCCTTCAACGCCGCGTAGCCTGAGGGGTCGGCGATCGCCGCAAACCGCGCTTTCAGGGCGACGGCGGTTCTCGCCAACGCGGCGCCGTCGCGTCCGCCCGCCACCGCCGCCACCTCAAAGCGGCCGGGCGCGCCGGCGAGCACCTGCGCGCAGGAGCGACCCACCGATCCCGTCGCGCCCAGAATGACCAGGCGTTTGGGCGCCGCGCGTTCGCCGCGCCGTCCCGCCGAAGGGATCGCCTGCTCCTTCGCCTCTTGCGTGTATTCGGCCTTACTTTCTAACAATTTGTCACCATTGAAAAACGCCCGCCGCCATATTCACAATTCCATACCGCGCCGCCCCGACAAAAGCCGTAGAAATCGCGGCGGCGGTGAATCCGTCCAGCCGATCCATCAGGCCGCCATGGCCGGGGATCAAACCGCTGGAATCCTTGACGCCGAACCGTCGCTTGAGGGCCGATTCCAACAGATCGCCGCCCTGCGCGACCGCGCCGGTCGCCAGACCGAAGCAAAAGAGCGCGGCAATCGAGTTCGTCGCGGGGGCGGCGAGCAGCCCCGCCGCGGCCCCGCACAGGATTCCGATGCCGAAGCCCGACCAGGTCTTCGCCGGCGAAAGGCGCGGCCACAGTTTGGGTCCGCCAACCAGCCGGCCGCCGAAAAAGGCCATGACGTCGGTGCCCCAAACCACCGCGAAAAGCCAGACAATCGCATAGAGCCCGCCCGGCCGGCTTGCGCGCAACAAACACACCGAGACCAGCATGGCGCCGGCGTAGAGCACGCCCGCGCCCGGCATCAGGCGCGGCGGCCTGGCTCCGCTCGCCAGCGCGGCGCCGGCCGCGCCGATCAGCAGCGCAGCCATCGCCCAGAAGACGGCGTCATTGATCGCCAGAGGCGCGGCGACGACCAGCCCCGCCGACCCGCACAGGACGCGCAATCCTTGATTGGGACCGCCAATCAGTCGTTGCCATTCCCAGTGCACGACGAGGGCGGCGATCAACCAAAATGCGCTGAACCAGTAGCCGCCCGCCCAGGCGGTCGCAAGCGCGCCGACCATCAGGGCGATCGCCGCGCCGACCCTGGCGCGCAGATCGGCGCCGAGGATGCGGCCCGGCCCGGATCGCCGCGTTGGCGCGCCGGCCACCCTCTCTTTTGGTGCGGGACCGGCCATCCCGCCCGCTCACGAGGCTGATTTGACGATTGCCGCCGGCGGGGCGGTCCCGCCGAACCGGCGCTCGCGCGACGCATATTGCGCGAGCGCCGACTGAAATGCGGCATGATCGAAATCGGGCCAATGCATCGGCAGAAAGACGAGTTCGGCGTAGGCGGCCTGCCACAACAGGAAGTTCGACAGCCTTTGCTCGCCCGACGTGCGGATCACCAGATCGGGATCGGGAATGCCGGCGGTGTCCAGTCGCGCGCCGAACGCCGCCTCGTCGATGCGCGCCGCATCAAGGCGCCCGGCCGTGACTTCCAGCGCCAGTTTGCGCGCGGCCTCGACGATCTCCTGCCGCGCGCCATAATTGAATGCGACGATCAGCGTCAGCCCGTCGTTGCCGCGCGTCAGGTCTTCGGCCTCATTCAACAGCGCCTGGAGATCGGCCGACAGGTTGCGGCGCAGCCCGATGATCCGGACACGAACATTGTTGCGGTGCAGATCGGCCAGGTCGTTGCGGATGAAGCGCTTGAGCAGACCCATCAGGTCGGAGACCTCGGCGGCGGGCCGGCTCCAGTTCTCGGACGAAAAGCTGTAGATCGTCAGATAGCGCAACCCGAGTTCGATCGCCGAGCGAACCGCGCCGCGAACCGCCTCGACGCCGCGCCGGTGACCCTCGATCCGCGGCAGGCCGCGCGCCTGCGCCCAGCGGCCGTTGCCGTCCATGATGATGCCGACATGGGTCGGCTTGCCCGGATCGGGCGCATCGGGGAACGGATCGTTGGGGCGCGTCAACATGCGGGGCCTCTGCGGCGGGAATCACGCTAAACCTGCATGATTTCCTTCTCTTTGCTCGCCAGCGCCAGATCGATGTCGCGGATCGCCTGATCGGTGGCCTTCTGCACCTCCGCTTCGTCGCGCTTCTCGTCGTCTTCGCTGATCGCGTGGTCCTTGAGCCGTTTCTTCAGGACGTCAATGCCGTCGCGCCGCACGTGGCGCACGGCGATGCGGGCGTCCTCGCTGTATTTGTGGGCGACCTTGACCATTTCCTTGCGCCGCTGCTCGTTCAATTCGGGAATCCGGATGCGCAGGATCTGCCCCTCGACGGTCGGGCTCAAGCCGAGATTGGCGTCGCGGATCGCCTTGTCGACGACGCCCACCATGCTCTTGTCCCAGACCTGGACCGAAAGGGCGCGCGGCTCGGGCACGCTGATCGTGGCGACCTGAATGAGCGGCATGCGCTGGCCATAGGCCTCGACGTGAACCGGCTCCAGCAGGCTCGCCGTCGCGCGCCCCGTGCGGAGGCCGCCCAGCTCGTGCTTGAGCGTTTGAATCGCGCCCTGCATGCGGCGCTTGAGGTCGGCAAGATCGAAGACGGGCGGCTGCGCCATGACAAGACCTGTTTCCAGATTGACCGAACGCGGCGGCCGGCGCCGCGTGCAGACCGATTCGTGATGCGCCTGAGGGCGCGAGGACGCGAGTGATAGCACAAGCGCGGGCGGGTGACAGCACCGCCGGCCGGATGGTTCCGCCAAATGCCGACGCGCGACGCCGCCGAGCCGGGTTTCAAGCTTTTGACCCGCGGCGGCGCGCCTGCTCCCGTTTTCGGCCAATCCCTCACGGCATGACGTAAGTCGCCCGGCCCTCGCCCAGCAGCGCGGCGCGGATCGCGCCAGGTTCGTGGATCGAGAAGACGACGATCGGTATGCGGTTGTCGCGCGCCAGCGCGAAGGCCGCGGTGTCCATGACGGCGAGGTTGCGGGCGATCGCCTCGTCATGGGACAGCCGCTCGAAGCGCGTCGCCGTCGCGTCTTTCTTGGGATCGGCGGTGTAGATGCCGTCGACCTGCGTCGCCTTGAACACGGCGTCGCAGGAAAGTTCGGCGGCGCGCAGCGCCGCGCCCGTATCGGTCGTGAAAAACGGATTGCCGGTGCCGCCCGCCAACATGATGACGCGGCGCTTGACCAGATGCGCGAGCGCGGCCTGGCGCGAATAGGGCTGGCACAGCGAAGGCATCGCGACGGCCGACAAGACGCGCGCGGGCTGGCCCAGGTGCTCCAGCGCGCCCTCCATCGCGAGGGCGTTCATGACGGTGGCGAGCATGCCGATCGAATCGGCTCGGGCCCGCTCGATCCCCTTGTCGGCGCCCTCGAGGCCGCGAAAGAAATTGCCGCCGCCGACGACGACGGCGACCTGAACCCCCAGATCGGCCGCCGCCTTCAAATCCGCGGCGATGCGCAGCAGCGTCGGCATGTCGAGGCCGAAACTTTCCCTGCCCATCAATGCTTCGCCCGACAGCTTGACGACGACGCGGCCGAACAGCGGCGTCAGGCTGACGTTTGGCTCGGTGTCTGGGGGCGCCGGATCGGACATTTGCGCTCGCTGGTCGGCACGAGGGATGAGCTGGTCGGCTCGGGCAAGCCTTCCGCGCTTGCCAGGCCGTTGCTTTTATCGGGCGGCGTCGCCTTTGCGCAACCGGGCAAATTTGGCGCCCGCAGCCGAGGCGATCGATGCGAAGAGGGCAGCCCGGAGGCTGCCCCAATCCTAACGGCCTATGCCTCTTCGACGGGCTTTTCGACGCCCTCGCCAAGCGCGTAACGCACGAACGCCTTGACCGCGATCGGCGCCCCGGCGGTCTTTTCGGCTTCCTTGACCGCCTGCGCGACTGTTTTCGCGTTGTCGTGAACGAAAGGCTGGTCGAGCAGGCAGACTTCCTTGTAATAAGTCCTCAGGCCGGACTCGACGATCTTCTCAAGGACATGGGGCGGCTTGCCGGCGTTCTTGTCGGTCAGAACCGCCTTTTCGCGCGCCACGACCGCCGGGTCGAGCGCCTCGGCGTTCAGCGCCAGCGGGCTCGCCGCCGCCACATGCATGGCGATCTGGCGCCCGAGCGCCGCCAGCGCCTCGGCTTTACCCGTTGATTCCAGCCCGACGATCACGCCGATGCGGCCGAGGCCCTCGACGACCGCGCCATGCACGTAGTGGCCGATGACGCCATGCGCGACATGCAGGCCCTGCGCGCGGCGCAAAGTGATGTTTTCGCCGATCGTCGCGACGGCGTTGGCGATCGCCTCGGCCACCGTGCCGGCGCCGGGGAAATGCGCGCCCGCGACCGCCTCGGCGTCCACCCCGGCGCCCTTGTCGAGCGCGACGGCGGCGACGCCGCGCACCAGCGCCTGAAAATCATCGTTGCGCGCCACGAAATCGGTCTCGGAGTTCACCTCGACCACCACGCC
>JBEKSH010000234.1:0-5359 GCA_049517235.1 Roseiarcus sp.
CGCCTTGTATGTCAATCGCTCCTCAACGCAGGTGAAGAGGTCGTTCATGCGATCAGTGACCTTAGCGTCGCGGCGATTGAAACGCCATGCCATTTCGTCAACGTATTTTTGCAGATGCTTCGGCGATGAGCCGGCGACATTCATTCCGTTCGTTCATCGCTCCGCCTCTTCCGTCGTATTTCATTCCACCAAAATTCAAATCGCGCCGCCCTCTCGATCTCGGCGATCTCGGCTTCGTCCGTTCGCGCGGCGAACCAGCCGCACATCTTGCGGATCGCCGTGTGGATGGTTGCTAGGTCCGTCTCGCGCCACCCCCCGTCCGCCGCCCGGTCGAACCATTTTTCCCGCCAGCGAAGATCGCCCGCGTACATGTTGGCGAATAATCGCGCCAGTTTCCGGGGCGAGGGCTTCGCGCCGGCGGCGGCGCGCCGGCGGAGAGGCGCAGCGCGAGCCCGCGTGCGGGGGGCCGGAGCGCGCATGGATTGCTCTAGCCGCGCGGCCCCGGTCATCTCAATCCCGATCGCGGCGGAACGCGGAGGCGGCGATGCTTCCGGGGACAACCAGCCGTCCGGGGCGGCTGAGCTCGCGAATGAAAGTTGTGCCATTGCCGAAAAATTCTGTGACATTGTGGCCGGATGGATCGGTGCGCCGGCGCTCCATGAGAATCCCAGGCGATACGTCGGGCGTCGCGGACGCGGCAACGCTGTCGGAGTAAATCTTGGCCTCCGCCACATCGAACACGGCCTTGGGCAGCGCAGCGAGAATTTCGTCAGGGGTCTGAGCCCACTCCTTCGAATTGTGTTTGTAGGGCTTGAGTAACCGGCATCGGTAAGCCCTCGGTTTTTCGCCGTCCATCGGGCGTGGTGCTTGATTACCAAACCGGCTCGCCACCGCGTCAGCGCGCGCCTGGCACCCGAGCATGTAATCCTGCCGCCGAGTCAGCGCTGCGCGGCCAAAGCTGTCGGCCGCGAGCCTTTTCGCGCGCCCCGTGGGGCCGCCTGTTTCCGGGTCAATGCCCTCGTCGATTTCATCATCATCGGGCTGATCATTCATGTCATTGTCCTTATCGCGCTCGTCTTCGTCGGCGTCTCGGCGCCGAGCGTCTTTGCGCCGGTTCAACGGCGACGTGCCCGGTTCATCCTGGCCGTTGTCGCCGCCTTGCTCAAATTGATCCATTCGCTTGTGGGCCGCGTCGAGTTTGCGCGAAATGCTGTCCAGCGCCGCCAGAGTTTTGTCCAACTGAGTGCCGTCCTTGCTTCCCACGCCGTCGTCGTTCGCGTCCGCCTTGCGGATCGCGTCCTCAATTTCGGCCGCGCGTTTTTCCTCGGGGCTCTGCTGTTTGTCGCTCATGTCGCTTGTTCCTTTTCGCTTCACTAATTCATTCAGCGCCGCCGCCGCGCCGGGATGTAAATTCACGGCGTCACCTTCACACCAATAACGTCTTGACGCGTCCACACGCCCTTGTTGCCGTCGAGGGTGTAGACCAGCGCCACGTGGTCGATTCGCATTGGCGGCGGTTCACAGAGCAGCGGGACGCCATCGACATCGATCGTCGCGCCCGCGCGATCCGGGGCAAAGACGACAGCCGGGCTCGTATCGAATACGCCCCGCGCGATGTAGTCCGCCGCAGCGGCGTCGAGGATACGCCCGACGCCCCAAAGCGCGTCGCCCTCAGCGCGGGCGTAGACCACGACGCCGACGACCGTGTTTCCGAAGGTTGTGCTTGATAGGATGCCGCTCGCGGGATGCTCGACCACGATTGGCACGCCCAAGAACCGGCTCGCCATTTCGTCCGTCAACCAGATCGCCGGATCGCGATATGCGTATTCGCCGCGTGGGGGGACGTTAGGCCGGTGCGCCACGCCTACGCCGCTAAGGCGCAACTTCACGTAATTGCTGGCCTGCCACTGCGTGGGCGAGGGAAGGACGCCAGAAAATACAGCGCGCGCGACTTGCGAATCCGTGATCACAAAATCCATTTCCTAAAAGTCGCCCCGCCGCAGGAAAGGGCGAAAAACTGCGGCGGGGTTTCAGACAACCGCGCGGGGAGATAAGCCGCGCGCCGCGCTCAGAGGAGAAGTCCGACGCAGCGAGCGGATTATCTTGCCGGCCGTTCCACGAAAAAAGGCGTGAACCCGTTACGGCTTTACGCTCGTTTCCGGGCGGCCCGCAGCGTGTAGGAGATCGCCGCGCCCGTCTCGTTGTAACCCGCTGCCTTCAAGGCTGCCTTGACGAAGGCAACAAGCGGATCGTCGGGAGCCAGAGAGCGGGGGCGTTTGCCCACCCGCTCCCATGCCGCGCCGGCTAGCGCGGCGAGCTCTAGGGTTACGCGTTCCTTCGTGGTCGCCAGATTTGGGGGCGGCGCGGCCACAGCGGTTAGCGCGCCCTTGACCGCTTCGAGATAGCCTTCGAGATGACCGATCGCGCGCGACGCCCCTGCGCCCCGGTCCTTCATCGAGGCAATGTCGCTTTCAAAATGCGACAGAAATAGCCGCGCGTACTTCCGCGTTTCATCGCTGAGCCAAAGCAGTGGCGGCGCCGGCCCGAGCGACCGGGCGATCGCGATCCTCTCCGCAATCGCAATCGCGTCTTCCTTTGTGGGCGTCCCGAGGCGTCTCTTGCGCTCGCCGTCGTTATCGCCCGAACCGAGATTCGCCGCGTCCGCGAACCAGCCGAGCACATCGTCTTCAGTCAGCGGCGTCGGACGATCGGTCTTGACCACCCTGACGGTGCACTTGCCGATATGCACCAAAGTCGTGAGCGGCGCGCCCCACGCGTCTGTTGCTATGCGCCGATCGAACAGGCTCGCGCCGTCGCGCGGCGGGCGGCTAGAAAGCTTGAAGACTTTAGGCATTGGGGACATCCGCAATTCCGAATCGTCGGTTGAAACTGTCCTCCAGGTCGGCCGCGATCTGCGCCGCCAGGTCAGCGGAAACCGGCTCGGTGAGCGCAGCGCGCACGTCGGACGACCCCGCCAGCGCCGGCCAGCGCTCGATAGGACAAACGCCCGCCATCCAACCTACGCCGGACGGCAGGACGCGCATGAAAGGCATGAACAGCGGCCCTTTCTCTAGCTCCGCCAAGCGCGCTTTCAGATCGGCGTGTTCCTGACGCAGGCGCAACTCATCCACCTCCCGGCGCAGCGCCGCGACTTCCTTGCGTAGCGCCTCGATTTCATTGCCCATCGGCGTCACCCTTTGGCATGTCCTTTTCGAGTGCTTGAGCGAGCGCGCTCAGCTTCTTTCGGCGCTCCGTCTCGTCTCTGAAATACTCAGCCGCCTCTAGCAACCCTTCGATCGAAAGAGCCTGTGCGAGCGTGGCGAGGATCAAGCGATCTACACGACCTTCATGCAAGCTCCGTGGAATCGTTATGATAAAGTCGTCGTTCGTGACAGTGAGCTCAGGTTCTTTCATTTCATCGTCCCCTTGCGGTTAGTTCACGTCGAGGGCCAGCGCGATAGTCAGCAGCGCCGCGCTCCGCAGCGGATCGTCAGCGTTCTCGCTCGCCCGGAAATCCAGTGCGCTGCCGAATGGCGAGGTCCGCGCCTTATCCATCGCCGGGGCGCAGATTTTCACTGACCCCGAGGCAATGTGCTGCGCCACCGATACAAGCAGTCCCTCGGCTTGCAAATCTTCAGGAATCCCCTCCGCCAGCAAGCCTCCCGCCGCCGCGTGGCGAACCATGTCGGCCGGAACAAACGCGGCGGCGCCGGCCGCCTTACAAACGCGCGCAAGCTCAAGAACGCGGGCGTTGACGCTCGAAAACAAGCCTGCGCGCAACGGTCCAGCGTCGAAATCCATCAACAAAAGCGGCGGTCCAGTACCGGCATGCATACGCGCTGCATATAAAACAGCCGTCATGCCGCGCTTGTCCGCAGCCAAAACCGCTACGACATATTTGCATGTCGCCGGCAGCGGCAGCGCGACGCCGTCCGCCAGCACGTCCGAGCGGCGCACTAGCGCGGGGCGGCGATCGAGGTCGAGGGCAACCAAAACGCCGGCTACAGCGTTCGCCAAATCGTCATGGCCGCCGGGCGTGTGGTCGATTGAATCCCGGCCGGATCGCGCCGTGCGCCGTTCGAGGCCAACAAGCTGTGCCGACAAACGCGGATTCTCCAAAAGCTCGACGCGCTTCGCGTTCAACAGCGGCAACAGGTCGTGATAGATGTCCGACTTGGGGCGCGCCGACTGCTCGAAGTTAATCCCATGTTCGCGGAAGCGAGCCTTAGGCCATTCGCCCGCGTAACGATCGCCGACAACGCGGGTGATCCCAAAGCGCCGCAGCACAGCCGAGCATTCCGCGACCGCCCGCTCGGGATCAAACGGCGGCCGGACCTCCAGAACGGCGTCCAGCACGCAGACCTCTCCATCTCTCAGGTGCGCGACCGCTAACGTCATCGCGTCGTTTGCACCGCCGCTCGGATCGCAAAACGCGGCGTAACTGCCGCCGGGCTCGGGCGGCAACTCGCTGCGGCCCCATGCCGTCACGGCGTCGATAATCTCGCGCGTCACGAAATCGGCCAGATCATCTCTGAACTCCGCGCCATACTCAGCGCGCGCCGCTTCCGGGTCCGACTCATAGGCCTCGGCAATGATTGCGGGGTCGATCTTCGGATTCATCGTCGCGGTGGGCGCTTTCCAAACGAGAACGCGCCCGTCGTCTTTCCCAAAGTGACGGCGGAAGGCCGCATACAGTTCGCCGCGTTTGGCGTAGGGGGACGAGGCAAGCAGCAGGATGGAGCCGGGTATCGACGCCATGCCCGGCCGCAGGGCGCGCAAAATTTCGACATCGGGATTCGCGGACGTTTCGTCAGACCGCCAAAAAGCAATCTCATCGGCCAAAACTGCGGCGAATGAGTAACCGCGAGACGTTCGGAATGACGCGGTGCTGATTTCGATCACCACGCGATTGTCTAGAACAATGGCCTCAGCGTTCTCCTCGCGAACCAGGTGCTTGAACATTGGCACGGCCCGCAGCAAGCCAGAAACAAATCGGAAGATGGATCGCGCCTGTGCGCGGTTCGCCGCCAGAACCGCGATCGTGGCGACCTCGCCCGGCGCGAGATATGGCCGGTAATCGCGGAAGCACGCGAGGTAAACCGCAACCAGCGCCAACACGCGGCTTTTGCCGCCGCGCCGGCCGACGATAAGCGCAGCCTCGCCGAATGGAGTGGTGGGGGCGCTCGCGCGGCCGGTTGCGGCCGTATAAATCCCGGCCGGGTCATCGCCAGCCAACGCGAACAAAGCGGCTAAAAAGACGCGCCACGCAGCCCAGGACGGGCCTCGGAAGTGAGGCTGAAACAGGTTCGGATCGTCGAGGGCTTCGATGATGTTCACGGCGCGCCGGCCGGGGGCGGAG
>JBEKSH010000235.1:0-5340 GCA_049517235.1 Roseiarcus sp.
AGGGGATCATGCTCGGGTCGAACAACAAGCCGCGCACGCCGAACGCCAGCAGGGCGAGGACGAAGAATATTTCGTAAGGCGACGGCTCGAGGCTCGCAAAGGCGCCGCTGACGATGAACAGCCACAGCACGCCCCGTTGCGCGCCGGCGACCGAAAGCCGGAGCGGCGCCGCGCGCGGCGGTCGGGCGTTCGCGGGGAGGGCGGCGTTGCTCATGACCGTTCAGAAGGCGTTTCTTGTCTTGAACAGCGCGAACGGCGTGATCGCCAATATGTAGAGATCGAACAGGATCGACCAGTTCTCGATGTAATAGAGGTCGTGCTCGACGCGCTGCTGGATTTTCTCCTGCGTGTCGGTTTCGCCGCGCCAGCCGTTGACTTGCGCCCAGCCGGTGATGCCCGGCCGCACGCGGTGGCGCGCAAAATAACCCTCGACGACCTCGTCATATTGCCGCTCCGCGGCTTTGGCGTGCACCGCGTGCGGACGCGGCCCGACCAGCGACAGGTCGCCCTTGAACACCACGTTGAACAATTGCGGCAATTCGTCGATCGACGTCTTGCGAATGAATCGGCCGACCCGCGTCACGCGCGGATCGTCGCGCGTCACCAGCTGCGCGGCCGCCTCGTCGGTCTTGTCGGCGTAAATCGAGCGGAATTTGAACACCTCGATCAGCTCGTTGTTGAACCCGTAGCGCCGCTGCCGGAACAGGATGGGGCCGGGCGAATCGAGCTTCACCGCGATCGCCGTGGCGAGCAGAACGGGCGACAGCGCGATGAGGGCGGCCGCGCCGACGATCTTGTCGAAGGCCAGCTTGATGACCACGTCCCAATTAGCGATCGGTTTGTCGAAGAGATCGAGAACCGGCACCTGGCCGACATAGGAATAGGAGCGCGGACGAAACCGCAGGCGATTGGCGTGAGCGGCCAGGCGAATGTCGGTCGGCAGCACCCACAGCTTGCGCAGCATCTGCAGGATTCGCTGTTCAGCGGTGATCGGCAGGGCGAATATGACAAGATCGATGCGCGTGTGGCGTGCGAACTCCACGAGATCGTCGACGTTGCCCAGCTTGGGAATTCCCTCGACCGTCTGGGGCGAACGCTCGTCGCTGCGATCGTCGAACACGCCGAGAGTGACGATTTCGGAATTTTTCTCGGCGCCGAATTCGCGCAGCAGGTCGCGACCGAACTCGCCCCCGCCCACGACGACCGCGCGGCGCGCCAGACGCCCGGCCCTCGCCATGCGGAAGACCATCCGCGCCAGCAGCGCGCGTTCGCCCGCCAGCGCGCCGAGGCCGATGACGAACCAGCTCGCGATCCAGACGCGCGAAACGACCCCTTCGAGCTTGAGAAAGAACAGCGCCGCGAATACGACGAGAAATGCGAACGCCCAGCCGCCGGCCAGCCGCAGGATCTGCCGGACGGGTTGGCGGAACGCCGTCAAACTGTACGCCCGCATAGTCTGGAAGGCGAGAATCGCCAACGCGGCGACGGCCGGCGTCACGATGAAATAGGCGGGCTCGTAGCCGACCTGACTGACGACGTAAAAGCGGTGGATGAGCGCTCCCGTCATGACGAGGAGGAGGAATTCGGCCGCCCTGACGAGGCCGGCCAGGACGACCGGCGAATAGGCGGGCTTGACGGGCTCGGCCGCCAGCATCTCCAACAGCTCCACCTTCGCGCCGTCGTGGCGCGTGGCGTCCGGCGGCGGTGTGGCGTCGTCGCGTTGGACGTTTCTTGTTGATTGAACGTCGCGTGCCGGAGATGCAGCCATGATCTTTCTCAGGCGCTTGAAGGAAGGTTGGACAAGCGCGCCTTGGATCGATCGGGCGCCCGCCGCGCCATCGCTTCCGCATAGCCCTCGAGGACGGAATCGACCATGGTCTCGATCGAAAAGTGCTTGGCGACATAGGCGGCCAGCTCGGCGGCCTGTCGCTCGCGCACGATGTGGGGAAGGCGCAGCATCGACAGCATGCGCGCGCACAGGTCGTCTGGATTGTCGCTGGGGCCGAGGCGGTCGCGATAGGGGCCGAATATCTCCGGAATTCCGCCGACATCAGTCGCAATCAGCGGCATGCGCGCGGCCGCCGCCTCCAGCACGATATAGGGCAGGGATTCGGCGCGCGACGGCACGACCAGGAAGCGTCCCAGTTTGAAGGCCTCCCGCACGGGCATCGGGCCCGGAAACGACAGGCGATGGGCGATTCCAAGCCTTTGCGCCCGGGCGCGGAGAACCTCCTTGTCTGGACCCGAGCCGACCAGCACGGCGCGCGGGATCTCCCCGAGTTGCGATCCGGCGCGCGCGATTGCGTCAAGAAACGTGTCGACGCCCTTGGCGGCGCGCAATTCGCCGACATAGAGAAATTCGGCGGCGTCCGGGTTCGGCGCGACGGGGATGAATTCGGCGGCGCTGACGCCGTTGGCGACAATCCGCCTCACATGGGTTTTGTCGCCGACCAGCGCGTCGAAGCGGCCGGCGATATAGGCGCTTTCGAACAGGAACACGTCGGTCGACAGGGTCAGCAGCTTTTCCGTCGCCAGGAAGGCGCGGAGCCGCAAGCCGTCCGGGTGATAGTTGAAGCTGCCGCCGTGCGGCGTATAGGCCCGAACGGGGCCATGCGCCGGGTGCGACAGCCCAGGCAGCCGCGCGTAGAGACCGCCCTTCGAACCATGGCCGTGCACGATGTCCGGCTTGACCTCGCTGATCTTTTTCAAGAAGCGCGCCATGGCGATCGCGTCGCCGGGATGGGGATTGCGATGAATGGGACAACCGGAGACGCCCAGGCTCAATCCGCCGGCGATCCGCGACAAGGCGGGGGCGACGTGTTCGCCCCGCGCCGCGCTGTCGAAAAACAGCCCGACTTCGTGGCCGCGAGCGACTTGCTCGTTGGCCAGGTCGATGACATGACGAAACAATCCGCCAAGCGGCGCCCGAAACACATGCAGAATGCGCCATTTTCTCGCGGGGGCGCTCCGCTCCGCATTCATCCTGAGGACTCCACAAAAACGCCGAGAGCCCTTCAATAGTCCGATAACCTAAAAGAAACGTTCCCGGACCGCGATCGTATCGCCCGGGCGCACCGGAAAGACCAGCGGCGCGGCGAATGTCACGGGACGCCCGTTCACGACGCGCGTGATGTCGACGTCGCCTTGGGAGCCGCGCGGGGTGAATCCGCCGGCGACGGCGACGGCGTTTTGAACGGTCATGCCGTTGATGAATGGATATTGGCCCGCCGTGGTCACTTCGCCCAGCACGAAGAAAGGCCGGTACGCCTCGACTTCGATCGACACCCGCGGTTCGCGCAGAAAGCCGTTGCGCAGGCGCTGTTCGACGACGCGTTCGAGATCCGCCGTGGTGAAGCCTTGCGCTCTGACCAGACCGATCAAGGGCATCGAGATATTGCCGGCGCCGTCGATCGAAAAGGAGTTCGACAGATTGTCCTGGCCGAACACGATGACGCGCACGCGGTCGCCGCTCGCCAACAGGTAGGGCGCGTTGAGCTGGGCGCGCAGCAGCAGGTCGGACGGGCGCTGCGGCCCCGCGCAGGCGGCCGTCAAGCCGGCCGCGAGCAGGACGATGGCGATGGAGCGTTTGCGCATTCGACGGACCGCGTCAGAAAAAACGAAACTTCAAGGCCTATTTCTATCGCCGCATGGTTAATGAAAGGCCAACGGCGGGCGCCGCCGCTCTTAACCCGCGAGCAACCTTAATCGCGCATAAATCGCGCGGGCGTTGCGCTCGTTTTGGCGGGAGCGGATCGATGGACGGCGAGTGGACGGAGGGGGACGCCGCAAGTCGAGGGCGCGACGGCGCCATCGACCTGCCGCAACTCCTTCATGCGATCGCGCGCCGCAAATGGCGGATCATCGTTCCGACCTGCGCGGCCTTCGCGCTCGCGCTCGCCGTGGTGATCCTGCTTCCCGCCCGCTACACCGGCGTCGCCAAGGTTCTGCTTGAAAATCAGGAGAGCTACTACACCCGGCCCGACAAGGCGGGCGCCGAACAGGCCCCCACGCTCGATCCGGAAGCGGTGCAAAGCGAGGCCGAAACGATCACTTCGCCGGACCTGGCGCGCAAGGCGATCGCCAAACTCGATCTCGTCAATCGGCCGGAATTCAATCAGGCCGCATCGACCAACCCGTTGTCGATCGCCTTGTCCATTCTGGGTCTGGCGGGTTCGGCCTCGGCGCAATCGGGCGAGGCGCGCGTCGTCGACGCCTTCCTGTCGCGCCTGACCGCTTTTCCCGTGTCGAAGACGCGCGTCCTGCAGATCGAATTCGTCAGCCAGGATCCGGAACTGGCGGCGCGCGGCGCCAACGTGGTCGCGCAGCTGTTTCTCGAAGCGCAGGAAAGCGCCAAGAAAGATGAGGCCAAGGCCGCCAGCGCATGGCTCGCCGGCAAGATCGACGAATTGCGCGGCAAGGTCGCCGAGACCGACGCAAAGGTCGAAAATTATCGCGCGCAATCGGGATTGCTCGCCGGCGGCAACAATATGACCGTTCCCGCGCAGCAACTGGCGGATTTGAACGCGCAAATGGCGGCCGCGCGCTCGGCGCAGTCGGCGGCGCTGGCCAAGGCGCAGCTTCTGCGCGCCATGCTGCGGGACGGCCGGCTGTCGGACGTGCCGGAACTCGCCAAGGACGAATCGCTGCGCCGCTACGCCGAACAGCGCGTCGCGCTGAAGGCGCAGATCGCGCAGGAGTCGCGCACGCTGCTGCCCGGTCATCCGCGCATGAAGGAACTGGCGGCGCAACTGGCCGGGCTTGACGGCGAGATACGCCTTGCGGTCGACAAGGCGGCGCGAGGGCTGGAGAACGACGCCCGCCTAGCCGCCGCGCAGGTCGACAGCCTCAACAACGCGCTGGCGGCCCAGTCCAAGACCGTCGCTTCGGGGAATGTCGACGAGGTCCAGTTGCGCGCGCTGGAGCTCGACGCGCATACCGCCCGCGACCAGCTCGAATCCTATATGCAGAAATATCGCGAGGCGATCGCGCGAGACGCCGACAATGCTTCGCCCGCCGACGCGCGGGTCATTTCGGTGGCCAGCCCGCCACGCAGCCCGACCTTTCCCAAGAAGGCCGAGACCCTGGCGCTCAGCACATTGGCCGGGCTTCTGCTCTCGACCGGAATCGTTGTTTCCCAGGCGCTTCTGGCGGGAGGCTCGGTCGCGACGCCCGCCGAAGCGGAGCCTGCCGCCGCGCGCGCCGAGCATGAGGGCGCCGCGCAGCGCGACGAGGAGGGCGACGACGACCAGGCGCCGATCGACGCCTCCGCCGACGCTGCGGACGGCGGCTTTCGGTCGGCGCAGGCCCTGGCTGAACATCTGGCGGCGAGCGCCGCGCCCG
>JBEKSH010000236.1:0-5334 GCA_049517235.1 Roseiarcus sp.
GGCTGATGGAGAGGGGCGAGCGGAACGAGCCGGGTCAGTTCGGCGATGACCTCAGCGTCGATGAGTACCGGTCCCTTATAGAGTGCGCCGCCATGCACGACGCGATGCCCCGCCGCGATCAGGCGATGCTGCGGGAAGCGATCTCCGATCCAGTGCAGCAGCGCTGCAAGCGCATCTTCGTGGGTTGCGCCCTGATTGAGATACTCATCGAGGAGCGGCGCCCCGGCGCCGTCTTTGGCGGTGAAATGTACCCGGTCCCCCAGGCCCGCGCATTCGCCCTCACAGAAGAGGTCTTGGCGCGTCGGCCGTTGCTCGCCCGGGAACAGCGAGAACTTGATGCTCGATGAGCCGGCATTGAGGACGAGGATGGCGTCGGTCAAGACTTCACCCCGTCTTGTGGCGCGCCAGCAGCAGCGCGATTGCGCATGAGCCGAGCCGTGCGAGCGTCTTGTCGGCGCGGCTTGTCAGGATGATCGGCACGCGGGCCCCGAGCACGATGCCGGCAATTTGCGCTTCGGCCAGATATTCGAGTTGCTTCGCCAGCATGTTGCCGGCTTCGATATCGGGCACGACAAAAATGTCCGCCCGGCCGCCGACCGGCGAAACGATGCCCTTGGTCTTGCAAGCTTCCTCAGAGACGGCATTGTCGAAGGCAAGTGGCCCGTCGAGGACGCCGCCGGTGATCTGGCCGCGATCGGCCATCTTGCACAAGGCCGCCGCGTCGATTGTGGACTTGATTTTTGACGTTACGATCTCGACCGCGGAGAGGATCGCGACTTTCGGGCGCTCCAGGCCAAGGACGTGCGCGAGTTCGATAGCGTTCTGGACGATGTCGACCTTATCTTCGAGCGTCGGGTAGATGTTGAGCGCGGCATCGGTGACGAAGAGCGGTCGCGGATAGTCCGGAGCATCGATGACGAACAAATGGCTCATCCGCCGGGCGGTATGCAGCCTTTCCTCGTGGACGATCGCGCCCATAAATTCGTCGGTATGGAGGCTGCCCTTCATCAGCGCCTCGACCTTGTGATCGCGCGCGAGCGCGACAGCTTCCGCCGCCGCCGCGTGGCTATGTTCGGTCGGCACGAGTTCGTAACCGGAGAGGTCGAGCTTGGCCTGTTCCGCTGCGGCTCGGATTTTTGCCTCAGGCCCGACCAACACCGGGATGATGAGCTTTTCCCTGGCGGCTTCGATCGCGCCAATCAGCGAAACCGTGTCGACCGGGTGGACGACCGCCGTGCGGATTGGTGCCAGCCCACGTGTCTTTTCGACGATCTCTTGGTGGTGATGGCCCTTCATCATCTATGGTCTCCAGTCAGAGAGAGGCAAATTCACCCCAAAATGTGATCGCCGGCGTTGCTGATCAGCGCCGCAGCCCGTTCACTTTCGCAACGCTTAGGCCTCGATGATCACCTTGAGGGCGTTTGTCTTGGCTGCCGCTCCGAACGTGTCGTAGGCATCCATGATCTTGTCGAGTCTGAAATGATGCGTGATCAGCCGCTTGGGATCGATCTTCCGTGACTGCACCGTCTTGAGCAGCATCGGCGTGGTGACGGTATCGACGAGCCGCGTGGTAATCGCGATGTTACGATCCCATAGGTGCTCCAGATGCAAGTCCACTTTGACCCCATGCACACCGATATTGGCGATGATGCCGCCGGGTGCCACGATATCCTCGCAAGTGATGAAGCTCGCCGGCACGCCGACGGCTTCGATGGCCGTATCGACGCCGCGGCCGCCGGTCAGCTTCATGATCTTCTCGACTGCTTTGCCGTCCTTATTGTTGATAATCGTCGTGGCGCCGAAGCGCGACGACAATTGCAGGCGGTTATCGTCAAGATCGATCATGATGATTTCGGCCGGCGAATAGAACTGCGCCGTGAGCAAGGCGGCGAGCCCAATGGGGCCGGCGCCGACGATAGCGATGGTTGAGCCGGGCTGAACCTTGCCGTTGAGCACGCCGCATTCGAAGCCCGTCGGCAAGATATCGCTCAGCATCACGAGCGCATCTTCGTCCGCGCCTGCGGGAACGTGATAGAGACTGGTGTCTGCGAACGGAATGCGGACGTATTCGGCCTGGGTGCCGTCGATCTTGTTGCCGAGGATCCAGCCGCCATTGACGCAATGCGAATACATGCCGCGGCGGCAATAATCGCATTTTCCGCAAGACGAGATGCACGACACGATTACGCGATCGCCGACATGAAACGCGGTGACTGCCCCGCCGACCTTATCGACCACGCCGACGCCCTCGTGGCCCAGAATGCGGCCGGGCGCACAGGTCGGCACGTCGCCTTTGAGGATGTGCAGGTCAGTGCCGCAGATCGTCGTCTTGATGATCTTGAGAATGGCGTCCGTCGGCGCGGCGATTTCAGGGTTAGGACGATCTTCGACGGCTTTCTTACCCGGACCGTGATAGACGAGAGCCTTCATGTTGGTCTCCTTGGCCTCGGAATTTTGCCTTCGTCAGCCTTATTCCCGGTCGCCTAATCAAGCCAGAATTTTGGTCTCAATTCATCGCCTCCAGCACGAGCGCGATCCCTTGACCGCCGCCGATGCACAGGGTCACGACGCCGCGCTTGATACCGTCGCGCTTCATCGAATGTAGGAGGCGGGTGGTCAGCACGGCGCCCGTCGCACCGATCGGATGACCGTGCGCGATGGCGCCGCCTTCGACGTTTACGATATCCTCGGCTAGGCCCAGCTCTCGCGTCACCGCAATGGCGATCGCCGCAAACGCCTCATTGATCTCGATCCGTTCGATGTCGCCGATCTTCCAGCCGGCGCGCTCGAGTGCTTGGCGGACCGCCGGTATCGGACCAAGCCCGAACATGCCCGGCTCAACGGCGCCGACGCCGTACGACACCAGCCGCGCCATCGGCTCGAGCTTGTGCAGCTCGGCCCAACCGCGCTCCGCCACGATCATCGCCGAGGCGCCGCTGTTCAAACCCGGCGCATTGCCAGCAGTGATCGTCCCATCTTTGCGGAAGGCAGGATGAAGCTTGGCTAAGCTTTCAAGCGTCGTGTCGGGCCGGTTATGCTCATCCTTGTCGAAAACCTTCGGTCCTTTGCGGCTTTTCAGTTCGATCGGTGTGATTTCATCCTTGAACTTGCCCGCCGCCTGCGCTGCCGAAAAGCGCTTTTGCGATCGCTCGGCCCAACGGTCCTGCGCCTCGCGCGTTATCTGGCGGGATTTGACAAGGTCCTCGGTGTGCCAACCGGAATGTTCGCCGGAAAAGGCGTCGTTGAGACCATCGCGCAACATACTGTCGTACATTTGGGCGTCGCCCATCCGATAGCCCCATCGCCCGTTGGCGACGAGGTACGGCGCCATGTCCATGTTCTCCATGCCGCCGGCGACCGCGCTGTCGAGCAGGCCGAGCATGACCTCCTGCGCGGCGGAGGCGATGGCTTGTGCGCCGGAGCCGCAGACCCGGTTGACGGTCATCGCCGGCACATCGACGGGAAGTCCACCGTCCACGGCGGATTGCCGGGCGGGATTCATTTTGTTGCCGGCCTGGATGACGTTTCCCATCACCATCGTATCAACATCCGGGCCGTTGAGTTTGGAACGCGTCAACACAGCTCGCACGACCGTCGCGCCCAGCTCCGTTGCCGGCACAGCTTTGAGGCTGCCGTCGTAGGTTCCGATTGCAGTTCGTACCGAATTGCACAGGACGATCTCACGCTGATTCATGGGGCGTACTCCGAGAAAGGTTGTCGTGATGGCCGCATCGTGATCATAACCGCAATCCGCCATCGATCTCGAGAATCCGACCGTCGTAGTAATCATTCTGCAGGATGAAGAGCGCGGCGTGCGCGATCTCCTCAGGTTTCGCGAAGCGTCGCAACGGAATGGTCGAGATGATTTTCTCCTTAACCTTTGGCGGAATGGTAGCCACCATGCGCGTATCGCTAAATCCCGGCGCGATGCCGGCGACGCGGATGTTGTGGCGTGCAAGTTCCTTGGCCCACGTCACTGTCATGGCGGCAACGCCGGCCTTGGCGGCCGCGTAGTTGGTTTGTCCGACATTGCCGGCGCGAGAGATGCTGGAAATGTTGATGATCACGCCGCCGCGTCCGCCCTCGACCATATGCACGGCGGCCTCGCGCGCGCACAGGAAGATGCCCTTGAGGTCGACGGCGATTACCTTGTCGAACTCTGCCATTGACATTTTTCGCTGCACCTTGCCGTTCGCCGCCTTCACCAAGAGGGCATCGCTGGTCACCCCGGCATTGTTGATGAGGCCGTCGACGTGGCCGAGGTCGTTGCGGACGCGCCTGAACAACGTCTCGACGGCTAGTTCATCAGTCACATCGACGGGATAGTCTTTGACTTTGCCGCGCCCACAGAGTCGCACCGTCTCTTGAAGTTTTGCGTGATCGAGGTCGACCAGCGCCAGGTCAGCGCCTTGGCCAGCCAGAATCTCCGCCATCTTCCGGCCGAGCCCTTGTGCCGCACCGGTAATTACGATCACCTTGCCTTGCACATTCATTTAATGCTCCGAGACTACTTCCATTCTCGAATGGCGCCGATCGGACGCGGTCCGATCGTCCCCTTTTGCTTATTTCATCAAAACATAGCGTCCCGGCGCATCCTCGATCGCCATGAACCCGGCTGCCGCATTTCCGAGTGGAGGCGGTTTGACTGGCTCACCGGATCGCGTGGCAAGCCACGTGCTCCATACCGGCCACCATGAACCCTCATGCGGCTCGTGTCCGGCACGCCATTTTTCGGGATCGATATAAGTTTCGCCGTGCTCGCGCACAGCCATGCGGAAATGCCGACGGGGGTGTCCCGGTTCGGACAATATCCCCGCGTTGTGTCCGCCATTTGTCAGGACAAAAGTGATCGGAGCCTCGGTCAAAAGATGAAGCTTGAAGACCGAATGCCACGGCGCGACATGGTCGCGCTCCGTGGAAACGGCGAAGATGGGCAGGCGGATGTCGGGCAGCGCCACCGGCCGGCCGGTTACTTCGAACCGACCCTCGGCAAGATCGTTGTTGAGAAAAAGCGACCGCAGATATTGCGAATGCATGCGGAAGGGCATGCGAGTCGCATCGGCGTTCCAGGCCATGATGTCGATTGGAAACGACGGCTCGCCCATCAGGTAGTCGTGAATGTTGCGCGACCAGATCAGATCGTTCGATCGCGATATCTGAAACGCCCCGGCCATCTGCCTGGAGTCGAGATAGCCGCGCTCCCACATCATGTCTTCGAGAAACGCGACCTGGCTCTCGTTGATGAAGAGCATCAGCTCGCCGGCTTCGGTGAAGTCGACCTGGGCGGCGAACAGGCTCAGGCTCGCCAGCCGCTCGTCGCCGTCGCGCGCCATG
>JBEKSH010000237.1:0-5326 GCA_049517235.1 Roseiarcus sp.
CGGTCAGCGTATCGAAGATCTTCTCGCCGGTGTCCGAGCCGTCGAAAACGCGCGCCTCCAATACGCCGCCGGCTCCCGTCTTCGCCGTCTCGATGATGCGGGCTATGTGCTGGGTCGGAAACAATATGTCCTTGCCCAGAGCCAGGGTCTCTTGCTTGGGCTGGGCGAGATCGACCGATACCTCGCCCGCGTCCGAACGCGTCGCGCTGCCGTCGATCGGCTCCTGGGCGTTGTCGGACATCGTCGTATCGATCCTGAACCGCAGCGTCTTGGCTTGCCCATCCTCAAATGTGACCGCCCGCGTGTCGGAGGAAATGGGCGCGCCTTCGCTGCGCTGCAGCTCGGTCACCTGGCGAAAATTGGCCGCATAGCCGTCACAGGACGACCCGCGAAACTCGTAGGCGATCAGCCCGCTCGCCGAAATCGGCGCCTGCGAGCCGACCCCCTTGGCCAGCGAAATCTGGTAGACGGCGCGATGGGCGGCCAGCGGCATGACCCCATCCGCGCGCGCTCCGCCCATAGAGACCGCCAAGGCGAATACGGCCAAAGCGAATTTCAGCCTCATATATTCTGCTCCTTCGGCGACCGCGCGCAAAAGCGCGGGGTGGAGAAATACGGCGGCGCTTCCATCATTGCAACGTCAGACGGCTGGCATAGACTGTCCGCGACTCGGAAACGCGACTAGCGCCTAGCGTCGCGCTGTGGCCAAAAAAGGACCTTTCATGAGCCGGATCGCCTTGCGCCTCGACGAACTGGGGATCGTTCTGCCCGCGCCCGTCGCGCCGATCGCCAATTACGCCGCCTGTACGCGCTTGGGGCGCATGCTGGTCGTTTCCGGCCAGTTGCCGCTCGGACCGGACGGCAAGATCGCGCACGCGCATATCGGCAAGCTTGGCCCCGATTCTTCAATCGAAGTCGCCCGCGAGGCGGCGCGGCTTTGCGCGATCAATGTTCTCGCCCAGGTCAAGGCCGCGATGGGCGATCTCGATTCCGTCGTGCAGGTTGCGCGGCTGGGCGGGTTCTTCAACGTCGCCGTCCGTTTCGAGTCTCTGCCGCAGGCGATGAACGGCGCATCCGACCTGAGGGCGGACTTGTTCGGCGAGCGCGGGCGCCATGCGCGAACGACGGTCGGCGTCGCCCACTTGCCCCTCAACGCAATGGCCGAAATTGAAGCCCTGTTCGAGGTCGCCTGAGTTGGGCCTCAACGCGCCGCATTGGCTTATCGCTCACCCGATCGCCCATCGCGGGCTGCATGACGCGCGTTACGGCGTCGTGGAGAACACGCTGGCGGCGGCGGAAGGCGCGATAGCGCGCCACATGGCGATCGAATGCGACGTGCGGGCGAGCGCGGATGGCGAGGCGATGGTTTTTCACGACGCGACCCTCGACCGGCTGACCCATTCCAGCGGCGCGCTTGCCCAGAAAACGACGCGCGAGATCCAGAATGCGCGCTTCAGTTCGGGCGCCGAGCGGATCCCGACCTTTCGCGAACTGCTGGATCGGGTCGCCGGCCGCACGCCGGTGATTTGCGAAATCAAGAGCCAATTCGACGGCGACATGCGGCTGGCCAACCGGGTCGCGCAGCACGCAGTGGGCTATGGCGGGCCGCTCGCGCTGAAAAGCTTCGACCCGGTGATCATCGCGCATTTTCGCCACGGCATGAACCTGCCCGGACCGCCCAACCAACCCTGCCCTCTCGGGATTGTCGCGCAAGCCCATTATGACGACGAAAATTGGAGCGCCCTGTCGGCGGATCAGAAAATCAACATCGTCAATTTCCTCCACTATTTCGAGACAAGACCGGACTTCCTTTCTTATTGTGTCGATGATCTGCCCAATGCGATCCCTTTTCTGCTGCGCACGCTCAGCGCGACCCCCGTGATGGCCTGGACCGTGCGGACGCAGGCGCAAAGGCGTTTGGCGGCGCAATGGGCCGACCAGATTGTCTTCGAGGGGGACTTGAGCCGCTAGCCCGGGCGCAATCTGGACGGATGCGGCCGGAACAAGACAGAACCCATTCGCGCGCTCGCCGCAGAAGAGGCGCCCGCGCAAAGCCGACGGACTCGATCTGCTTGCGGCTTATGTATCAGGGGCGACGTTCGGTTTCACCGATATTTCGAATTCCTCGCCCTTGCCGCATTGCGGCCCTCGAAGATGATTTTATGTTGAGCGCGTCAAACCCGCCCGAGTTCCCATGCTCCCTGCCCAATTCAAGGTCCGCATCGTCCGCGACATCGCGCAGATCAGCGCCGCGCAATGGGACGCCTGCGCCAATCCGCCTGATTTGAACGAGTGGGCCGCGGGCGGCGAACGCTTCAATCCTTTCATCAGCCACGCATTTCTGCTGGCGCTCGAGCAATCGGGCTCGGTGGGCGGGCGCACGGGTTGGGCCCCGGCGCATGTGCTTGTCGAAGACGACGCGGGCCGTCTGCTCGCCGCCGCGCCGACCTACGTCAAGAGCCACTCACAGGGCGAATATGTCTTCGATCATGGCTGGGCTCAGGCCTACGCCCAGGCGGGCGGGCGCTACTACCCCAAGCTTCAGGTCGCGATCCCCTTCACCCCCGCGACGGGGCGGCGGCTGCTGGTCACCCCGAGCGCCCCGCCGGAAGCGCGCGCGACGCTGATCGCCGGCTTGCGCGGCCTCAGCAAGGCGATCAGCGCCTCCTCGATCCATGTCACCTTCGCCAACGCCGAGGATCGCGACGCGCTGGCGACGGCCGGCTTCTTCCTGCGAACCGGGGAGCAATTTCACTTCGCCAATCCGGGCTACCGCGATTTCGAGGAATTCTTAGACGCCCTTTCCTCGCGCAAGCGCAAGAACATCAAACGCGAGCGCAAGGAAGCGCTCGGCGACGACGTCAGCGTCGAGTGGGTCACCGGCGCGGCGCTGAAAGCCGAGCACTGGGACGCCTTTTTTGCATTCTACATGGACACCGGCTCGCGCAAATGGGGCAGTCCCTATCTGACCCGTGAATTTTTTGACCGGATCGGGGCCTCGATGGCCGACCGCATCTTGCTGGTGATGGCCAAACGGGGGGGTCGCTACATCGCCGGAGCGCTCAATTTCATCGGCGATGACGCGCTTTATGGGCGCAACTGGGGCGCCATCGAAGAGCGCCCGTTCCTGCATTTCGAGCTCTGCTATTACCAGGCGATCGACTTCGCCATCCAACGCGGGCTCAAACGCGTGGAGGCCGGCGCGCAGGGCGAACACAAGCTGGCCCGCGGCTATCGCCCGGTCCCGACTTTTTCGCTCCATGACTTTGCCGACCAGCGATTGGGCGAGGCGGTCGCGGCGTATCTTGCGCGTGAGCGCGTCGCGGTTGAAGAGACGATCGCGCTTTACGAAGAGCACGCGCCCTATCGCAAAGCGTGAGGTCGAGCCCACGTCCATCGATCGGTGCGCGCCGGCCAGCGACATGCGAGCAAGGGATCGTCTTGCTGGGCCCCGCCTTCTGTGGAACTCTGGGCAAACGTAGTAAGGGACAGCCGGGCGCAGGATGAATCGACAAGGCTCCGCTCTGATCGTGGGCGCCGGCGATGCGACGGGCGGCGCGATCGCGCGGCGGGTTGCGCGCGAAGGGCTTGTCGCCTGCGTCGTTCGACGCAACGGCGACAAGCTGGCGCCGCTGGTCGCCCGGATCGAGGCGGACGGCGGCGAGGGGCGCGCTTTCGGGGTCGACGCGCGTGAGGAAGAAGCGGTCGTTTCGCTGTTCGACACGATCGAGCGCGACGTGGCGCCTCTCGAACTGGTCGTCTTCAATATCGGCGCCAACGTCAATTTTCCGATCCGCAACACGACCGCGCGCGTCTACCGGAAGGTCTGGGAAATGGCCTGTTTCGCGGGCTTTCTGACCGGCCGCGAAGCGGCGCGGAAAATGGTCCCGCGCCAGCGCGGCACCATCATCTTCACGGGGGCGAGCGCCAGCCTGCGCGGACGCTCCGGCTTCGGCGCCTTTTCGAGCGCCAAACACGCGTTGCGCTCGCTCGCCCAATCCATGGCCAAGGAACTCGGCCCGGAAGGCGTCCATGTGGCCCATGTGGTGATCGACGGCGCCATCGACACGGCATGGATACGCGAGAATTTTCCCGACCGGGCGGCCTTGAAGTCGCGCGAGGGCATTCTCGAACCCGATGCGATCGCGGAAATGTACTGGGTCCTGCATCGCCAGCCGCGCAGCGCCTGGACGCACGAATTGGATTTGCGGCCGTGGATGGAGGCTTGGTGATGCGCGCAGACAAGCCCAGAGTCGAGCATCATTTCGATTTTGGCAGTCCCAACTGCTATTTCGCCCATCGCGTCATCGGCGCGATCGAACAACGGACCGGCGCGACTTTCACCTATGTGCCGATCTTGCTTGGCGGGGTGTTCAAGGCGACCAACAATCAGGCGCCGTTGATTGCGTTCAAGGACATCGCGAACAAGCTGGCTTACGACCGCCTCGAGATACGGCGCTTCATCGCGCGCCATCGCCTCGATCAGTTCAAGATGAACCCGTTTTTCCCCGTCAACACATTGCAATTGATGCGCGGCGTCACGGCCCTGCAGGACGATCCTTCCTTCATGCCGGCTGTCGAGGCTCTGTTCAGCCTGATGTGGGAGGAGGGAAAGAAAATGGACGACCCCGACGTGATCGTGCAATCGCTGAACGAGCGGGGCCTGGATGGCGCGACCTTCCTGGCGCGCGCGCAGCAGCCCGAAGTCAAGGCGAGGCTTATGGCGAACACCGAGCGCTCGGTGGCGCGCGGCGCCTTTGGCGCGCCGACTTTCTTTGTCGGCGATGAAATCTATTTCGGCAAGGACCGGCTGCGCGACGTCGAAGAGGCGATCGTCGCGGCGTCGCGTTAAAGCGCGATCACGAGATTTCGCCGGCGAATCCTGTTTTCAACGACGTCGAATTGCCGCAGGATCGCCCGAACGCCGCCCTCCTCAGAGTCGCCCATGCTCCCCACCTACGACACAAACAACATCTTCGCCAAAATCCTGCGCGGCGAAGCGCCTTGCACGCGGGTCTACGAAGACGACGTCAGCCTTGCCTTCATGGACATCATGCCGCGCTCGGAGGGTCATCTTCTCGTCATCCCCAAAACCCCGGCGCGCAACATTCTGGACATGCCGCCCAAAGAACTCGCCCTTTTCATGCCGTCCGTCCAGAAGGTCGCGATAGCCGCCAAGGCCGCCATGGCCGCCGACGGGCTATCGGTCCTGCAATTCAACGAACGCGCGGGTGGGCAGGTGGTTTTCCACCTCCACTTCCATATTCTGCCACGCTGGACCGGCGTCGAACTGCGACCCCCCGGCGGGCCGATCGAGAAGAGCGAC
>JBEKSH010000238.1:0-5314 GCA_049517235.1 Roseiarcus sp.
CGATCCCGGAGACGGTCGAGGGCGACGACAAGGCAGTGCCGGGGTTCGCCGGGGGAGCCGCCGACTTTCCGCCCTGCGCCTTCCTGGTCGGTTTTGGAGCGGCGCAGCGAGATGATCATCCCCTGCCGGACCCGGTCGATGTCCGTGCAAGTGATTGCGCAAACCTCGGACCGCCGGAACCCGCCCGCGAAGCCAATGAGAAGTGACGCCCGATCCCGAGCGCCCTTCATGCTGTCGCCGATGGCGTCGAGAAACCGGAACAGGTCCTCCCTGAGCAGCGGCTTCGCCTCGCGCTGAGCGATCCCGCGCGTGCGCTTGACGCTCCGCAGCGTCGCGCTTGTCGAACCGAACCTCGCCAGTCTGAAGAAGCTGGCGCTCGCCGCATAAGAGTTTTTCGGAATGTTCCGAAAAACCATGCTTGACGGGCCGGCTGCCGAAGCGGGGAAAGCATGGTCGACGACGCCAAGAAGGACGAGAAGCGAGGGTTATCAGAGGTTAGGCCGTCGAGGATCATCGTCTTGCCCTCGCGATCCTGAGCCCCCGGACACAATACGCGGCCGCCAGACGGGCGACGCGGGAGGCAAAGCAGGTCACACTCGGTGTGGCGCGTGAGGCAGGCGGTCCTCCGTGGCGCTGTTCGGCTCGATGGCAAGTCAGCGGCTCGTGCTCGCTGCGCATGAGCGCCAGCCGGGTGCGCGCCGCGATCTGCTCGACCTGCGAGACGCCCTCGGCGAAGAGGGGGTAGGTCGCCATCGGCTCATAGTCGGGAACGCCCCCGCCCTGCGCGCGTCCTCCCAGCAATTCCCCACGCGCAGGTAAGAAGCCTCACGGTCGGCATAAATGGTCTTTCCATTAGGGGACTTATCCGTTACGGTTAAGGGTTCAGTCAAATTAACCTGTCTTATCAAGAGGTTAGTTTTTGTCTATTTCTGGATAGGATGCAAGTCCTTTTATTGGTTTGTCCCTTGCTGGTTGGGTCGTGCGCGTCCTATCAGGGGCGCATTTTCAGCGTATTCGTCGCCGATATGCGGCGCCATCGGAGTCGTCCATCCGGTGGCCGCAGGACACAAAGCCGCAGGCATTCGGCAAGGGCCGCCCCGGCTATTCGATCTAGCTGATCCGTCGGCGCGATATTGCCACGAAGAACGTTGTCGACTTTGTTCAGGGCGCGCCTCCATCGGTTTCGCAAAACGACGACCGTGCTGTATCCGGCTCGGCGGCAAGGGAACATTCGCACTCCACAAAATGGCTTGGCGTCAACGTAGAGCGCGACGCCCGGTGAATTCATCGCTATGATCACCGCATGCCGTGGCAACACATCCGTATCTCCCGGTTCGGCGGCCCCGAGGTCCTGGAACTGGCGGAGCAGCCGACCATTCCCGACCCCGGCCCCGGCGAGGTCCGCATCAAGGTGCTCGCCGCCGGCACAGGCTTCACCGACACCTTCATCCGGCGTGGCCGCTACCCGGACTTCAAGGGACCGCTACCGTTCACGCCGGGCTACGAGCTCGTGGGCGTCGTCGAGAAGACCGGCCCCGGCGTGGCCGCGCCGCGCGAGGGCCAGTTGGTTGCCGATCTCTGCGTCGTCGGCGGCTACGCCCAGTACTCGATCCGCCCCGCGCGTTTCCTCGTGCCAGTCCCCGATGGCGTCGATCCGGCCGAAGCGGTGTGCATCCCGCTCGCCTATCTCACCGCCTTCCAGATGCTCACCCGCTACCGCCGCCTTCCGCCGGGGGCGACGATCCTCGTCATCGGCGCGTCTGGCACGGTCGGCACGGCGCTGCTCGATTTGGCGCGCCATTTTGGCCTCAAGGCAATCGGCACCTGCTCGGCCGCAAACCTGCCCGCAGTCGAGCGCTTCGGCGCGACGGCGATCGATTATCGCGCCGGCGACTTCGTCGCGGCCGTGCGCCGGCTGACCGCAGGGCGCGCGGGCGGTGCCGGCGTCGATGCCGCCTTCGATGCGATCGGCGGCGCGCATTTTAGCCGCTCGTTCGCCTGCCTCGCGTTAGGCGGCCTGCTCGTCGGCTATGGGTCGCAGACCATGGCGGTCGGGCGCGAAGGCTTGGCTGCCGCGGCGCTCGGCTTGGCCAGGATCAAGCTATGGGGCGCGCTGGGCGGCCTGTTTGGCAACCGTCGGGCGGTCTTTTACAACATCACCGCTCGCCGAGTGACGCACCCGGAAGAGTTCAAGGCGGACATGGCCACGCTGTTCGACCTGCTGCGCGACGGCGCCATCCATCCCGTCGTCATCGATCGGCTGCCGCTCGCGGCCGCGCGCGAGGTCCATGCCCGCATCGATGCCGGCGGGCTCGGCGGCAAGATTGTGCTGCTGCCCTGGTCCGCGTCGTGATTGTCGCTCCCTGACCGCGCTCCTTCTCGCGACATCGACATCGCCATGCTGACGCGCTGTTCATGCGCGTCCAGTGGCGATATTCCGCATCCGTCAGAGGCTCCGCGTTTCTGGCTCCGGCTTTTTTACCGATGGCCGCCGAGCGCACGTGTCAGGGCGGCCTCCTTATTGGCGAGCCCTCTGCCGTTCTTGGACGGCCTTGCTCCGTGCTTCAACAAGGCGCTTTTCAGCACTTTGTATTGCCGCTGGTTCAGTCGAAATTCAAGGCTGTGCGGCCTGGCCTTGGGTAGCGGCTCGCCTGTGAGGATCGAACGCAGCTCTCTCGCGGTGTATTTCTCGGCGTCGGCAAGAGCCTGCCGCACCTCGCCCTCCTCGCCCGACTTGCAGTACCGCGCGATGACCCCCAACCTCGCGGAGCCAATCGCAGCCAGTCGCGACGCCGGAAGGTGGCCGAGGGTCTTCCAGATTTTCAGGAGATAGTAGACCTGTTGCCGGGTGATGCGCTTGCTGTCGACGATGTCGTCGATGCCTTCAGGCTCTTTTTCGTCGAGCGCGGCGAGGGCTTTGACGAGTTCGATGGGGTTTTCGGTCGTCGCGGCCAGGAGCCGCTCGACGTCCATTCGAGCTGCGGACTTTCTGTGACCAGACACGCGCGCCTCCTCAAGATCGCGAGTAGGTTACAGTCGGCTCGCTGGGGCGGACGAAGACCGCACGCTGGCGCGACTCTCGCCATGCCCAACGCGCGACTCTAGCTCGTCGGGCGGGAACCGTCCTGGGTCGCAAGACCCGAAACTCCAGTCAGAGCCGCATAGACTTGGCTGGAGTCGTTCATTGGTTGCGTTTCCGGTCTTTAGCTAGCCCGCTCAAAGCGAAGAAAGCCATCCTCCTTTTTCGACATTCCCGAGGTGTCCTTGACGGGGGTCCCGATCTCGATGTCGATCTCCAGCAAAGACATTGCCTCACGCCGATGCATCTTCACGTCCACCTTACCCGGATCGACGTGAACGTGCTTGGAGACCGCTTCCAGAACCTCCCTGTGTAGGACTGCGATGAGATCGGAACTGCAGCCGCCGTTCCGCTCATGCGCCAGAAGAATTTGTAAGCGCTCGCGCGCGACTGGCGCCGACCCGCGGCGCCCGAATATTGCAAGTAGATTCATGCGGCCCTCCGGCCAAGCAGCTTGTGCAAGAAACCCTTCCTCGCCGAAGGAATGCTCATGGGCACATTCACGCCGCACAACCGATTGGCGGCGTCCGCGTAAGCACGGGCCGGTGCACTCTCGGCGTTGTGAAGGATGATTGGTGATCCGACATTTGACGCCCGCAACACCTCCTCGCTCTCTGGCACGATGCCAAGCAGCGGGATCGAAAGGATCTCGAGCACGTCGTCGACGCTCAACATCTCGCCACGCATGGCGCGCCCGGGGTCATACCGCGTGAGCAGGAGATGCTTCTCCATGCGTTCACCCCTTTCGGCGCATTTTGTTTTTGCATCGAGCAGGCCGATGATTCGGTCCGAATCTCGCACCGACGAGACTTCGGGATTGGCGACGACGACTGCGAGATCGGCAAAGCGCATCGCGAGAGTGGCTCCGCGTTCGATCCCGGCCGGGCTGTCGCAAATAATCCAATCGAACCATTTGCGCATCTCATCTATGACTTCAGCGACTCCCTCTTCCGTCAACGCGTCCTTATCCCGCGTCTGCGAGGCAGGAAGCAGAAAGAGATTGGGGAGGCGCTTATCGCGAACCAGCGCTTGAGATAGCCTGGCGTCGCCTTGCGCCACGTTGATCAAGTCATAGACCACCCGCCGCTCGGCGCCCATGACCAGATCGAGATTGCGCAGGCCGACATCAAAGTCGACAACCGCAACCTTGTGATTCAACTGAGCGAGGGCGGCTCCGAGAGCCGCGGTCGATGTCGTCTTGCCAACACCGCCCTTGCCCGAGGTGACCACCATTACTTTGGCCATGTCGTCGTTCCTCTTAGTCAAGCCGTGCAATCTTGACTGTTTCATTCTCGAGCCAGGCCTGAACTGCCTGGCTGCGCACGTTTGCTTCGATCTGATCAGCCGTTATGTAGACGCCGCCGACCGCGAGAAGTTCTGCCTCGAGACGACGACAGAAGATGCGGGTGCGCATCTCGCCGTAGGCGCCAGCCATGACCCTGCCGCGCAAGGTCCCGTAAATGTGGACGGAGCCGCCGGCGATCACTTCGGCGCCTGAAGCCACTGAACCGATCACCGTCACGTCACCCTCGGGATGGGAAATGGACTGACCTGAGCGAACCGGCGAGTTGACGATGAGCGGAGCGACTGTCGCCGGTTGCGTGGCCTCGGGAGCCGGGGCGTTCCTCGACCCATGTTTTCTGGGACCGCCGAGCGCACGTGCGATCTCTTCGAAGGCGTCTTGCTGCTCGGGTGAAAGCTGTCCCGAGCTTGCACCTTCCGTCCCCGTTTTGGCGCTCTCCGACGTTGCCCCGTCAGCGCGTGGGAGGGCGCGGCCGCCCGCGAGAATTGGCGGCAGATCGGCGGAGGCCCAGCTAAGCTCGACGCCAGTGAGCCCCATTACGCTTATGCCTCGCTCGGATAAGTCTCTTATTAGCCCGACAACGCCCGACCGAGCGAGACCGAGTCCCGAGACGTCAACTACGATCGATTTGCCGCGAAAGAAAGCAGGTATGCGAGCAAGATGGGCGTCCAGCCGCTCGATCCATTCGGAGAGCGGGGACTCCAGCTCGAGCGCCAGAACGGGGAACGACCGGCCTCGAAAGCGGATATGGCGGGAGGAGGTTTCCGTCATGACAGCCTTGCTCGATTACAAGGCTTCAGATAGCGCCCCTGTGGTTAATAGGGCGTTAACCATAACGACCCTTTGCGGTCAATTGCCGGCTCGCGATCGGGTGACTGACCGGGTTCCACTCACAGCCGACGGGCGGAGCCGGGAACCAAGTGTCAGATTTC
>JBEKSH010000239.1:0-5296 GCA_049517235.1 Roseiarcus sp.
AGGCGGTTGGCGTCGCTGACTGTCACCGAAAGACGGTCGGGATAGGCGAACAGCCATTGCGTGGTCGCATTGACCACGCCGAGGATCGGCGGGGTCCTGGCCGGCGGGATGATGCTGAAATGGGCGTTGAGAATGGCGTTGAACGTGCGCGGCGTTTCGAGGCCCGGCGCCAGCGTCGCAGCGACATGGGCCGGCGTCGCCAGGATGACGATGTCCTGCGCGCCGAGCGCGACGGAATCATGCTCGAATTCCAACGCCGCCAGGCGCTCTCCGGCAAAATCCAGGGCGCGCAGCCGCCGTTCGAGGCGCATTTGCGCGCCGCCGCGGCGCAACAGCTTCAGCGCGGGGTCGACGAAGGCGCGCGACAGGCCGTTGGCCGCCACCAGCGGGTGGCAGGCGCGGCCGCCGCGCGCCAGCGTCTGGCGCACGACCGCCGCCGCGAGCGCTGCGGACGCACCCCTCGGCTCGGTGTTGAGCGCCGCGAGAAAGAATGGGCCCCACAGTCGCTGATAAAGGGCGCCGGAACAGGCCATGACGTCGGCGATCCTGGCCTGTTTTGCAGCTCTGAGCAGCCGAGCGACGGACAGATAATCCGTCGCGCGCGTGCGCGGGACGCGGCGCTGCTCGAACAACACCCACCATGGCAGGCGCCCTTCATTAGGGCGCAGAGTCCAACGTTCGCCGCTCGCCATATCGGCGAAGGCGATTTCGCAAAGCGCGGGGCCGCGCAGCTCCTGGCGCGCGCCGATCGCCTCGAGATAACCCACCGCCGCGTCGTTGCCCGACAACAGCAAATGATTGCCATTGTCGATCGTCGCGTTCATCGTTTCGTCGAAGAACGAGCGGCAGCGCCCGCCCGCCTGCCGCGCCGCTTCATGCACGACGATCTCGCAAGGCGCCTGCGCGAGCTTCACCGCCGCGGCCAGTCCCGCCAGTCCCGCGCCGATGACATGGACGACCGGGCGCGCCATCAAAAAATTCCATACCGGAGAACGGCGAGAAAGAGGCGCGGCAGCGGCATGCGCACGGGCGCGCGCGGCGGCGCAAAGCCGCGCGCGACAAGCCGCTCCAGAATCGCCTGATAGACCGCCGCCATCAGCTGCGGCGCGCGCACGCTCGCGCGCGGACAGGCGTTCATGATCTCCCTCGCCAGGCGAAACCGGCGTTGCGCTTCCTCGACGAGGGGACGGGCCGCCGCGTCGATCGTCGCCGAGCCGAGCGCCGCCGCCGGGTCGCGCGTGTCGACGCCGGCTTGGTCGAGCGCCTCTCGCGGCAGATAGAGGCGCCCCAGCGCGCAATCCTCGTCAAGGTCGCGCAGGATGTTGGTCAATTGGAGGGCGCGGCCGAGATGCTCGGCCAGCGGGTCGCCGGCGCCCGCCTCGAGGCCGAACACGCGCGTCGACAACCGCCCCACCGCACAGGCGACGCGGTCGCAATAGAGATCCAGCGTCGCCCAATCGGGCGCGCGTATGTCCGCCGCCACATCCATCTCCATGCCGTCGATGACGGCGAGAAAATCTCGCCGCTGGAGGTCATAGGCGCGGATCGCGGCCGCCAGTCCCGCGAGCGGGCGCGGCGCCGCGCCGGCGAACATCGTCTCGATATCGGCGCGCCACGCCTGCAGTTGGCCGCGGCGCGCTTGGCGCGCGCGCGAACTATCGTCGGCGATGTCGTCGACCGCACGGCAGAAGCGGTAGATCTCGAACATCGCCTCGCGCTTGTCGCGCGGCAGGATGCGCATCGCGGCGTAAAAAGAGCTGCGTCGCGGCGCTGGCAGGCTGGGCGCGGGCGCCGGCGCGTTCATTTGCGAGCCGCCTCGGCGCGGGCGGGCCCGCCTTCGCGCGCCGCGCGCGCGAGCGCGCCTTGCGCGGCGCCGATCAGGCCCGACCAAAGGAATGCGGCGCGGCCCGAGTGGACGCGCTCGGCCAACGGATCGAATTTCACAAGCCGGCGGACATTGGCGCGCGCCAGCCGCACGATCGCGCCGATCTCGCAGGCCAGACGCCAATCGGCGACGCGGCCGCTCAGCGCCGCGCCGTCGTCGAGCAGCGCGCCCGCCTGGCGCGCGAGGTCGACGATCGCCGCGCGCAACGCCGGCGACGCGTGCGGCGCGGCCAGATCGGCGATGGCCGCGCCCGCGCGCTCAAGCGCGTCTTCGGGCAGATAGACCCGGTCGAGCCGCGCAAAGTCCTGCCCGCAGTCCTGCAAATGATTGATGATCTGCAGGCTCGCGCAGATGGCGTCGCTGGCCGGCCATAGCGAGGGGCTCTCGCCATGGACGTCCAGCAGGAAGTGCCCGACCGGCATGGCGGACAGCGCGCAATAGCCCATCAACGCCGGCCAGTCGCGATAACGGCGCTGGGTCACATCGAGGCGAAAAGCGGCGATCAGGTCATGCGCATGAACCGGGCTCAGCTTGCGCGCCGCCAGCGCTGCGCGCAGCGCCGCGGCGTCCGGATCGGCGTCGCGCGAACCGGCCAGCGTCGCGTCGAGCGCTTCGAGCGCTTCGAGCTTGGCCTGCGCCGTCAGCTTCGGGTGATCGGCGATATCGTCGGCTTTGCGCGCGAAACGATAGAAGGCGAGAATCGGCGCGCGATACCGCGGCGCGATGAGGCGCGAGGCGACGGGGAAATTCTCGTCCCGCTCCGTCTTGCCCGCCTGCGCGGCGCCCGCCTTCATCGTTTCTCTCCGCTCGCGCCTTTGGCCGCCTGGACACGGCCTTTCCACAGACCGCCGCGCCCGCGCCCGTAGAGGTAGGCGGATTTGAGCGTGAAGGCCAGATAGGCCGCGGCAATGAGCGGCAAGCCTAAGCCCCAGGAGGTCGAGCGCCCGTAAAAGCGCAACGTCGGCTGGAACGCAAGCGCCATAGCGATCCAGGCTACGAGGCCGATCAGAGCGGTCGCGTCCGACGCGAACAGCGCGGCGGCGGGCGCGACAAGAAATGTCAGCGCCATCCCCGCGACGACGCCGATGAGCCTCGTCGGGGAATAGCCGAGCTGCGCATAGGCCGAGCGCGCGACCATCGCGCCGATGTCGCGAAAACGCGGATAGGCGCGCAAGCTGACGACGCGGCGCGTCAACGCGAGCGCGATCGGTCCCTGACGCTTCATCAGCGCTGCGAGCGCGCAATCGTCAATCAACGCGCCGCGCATCGCCTGGAATGCGCCGGCGCGCAGCAAGGCCCGACGATCCGCCAGCATGCAGCCGCCCGCCGCCGCCGCGGTGCGCTTATGCGGATCGTTCACCCAGGCGAAGGGATACAGCATCTGGAAGAACAACACGAAGGCGGGAATCAGCGCGCGTTCGGCGAGGCTCTCGCAGCGCAACCTCGCCATCAGCGACACGAGCGCGCAATCGTTCGTCTCGGCGCGCCGCGCGAGCGCGCTCAATGTGTCGGGCGCAAAGGCGAGGTCGGCGTCGCAGAACAGCAGGCGCCCGGGCGCCGGAACGCGCCTGCTCGCTTCGTCGAGCCCCTGGCTCATCGCCCAGACCTTGCCGCTCCATTCCTTCGGGCGCGGCGCGCCGGTCAATATCGTGAGGCGTCCTTCGGCGCCGCAAGAGGCCGCGGCGGCCCTGGCGACGTCGGCGGTGCCGTCGCCGCTTTCGTCGTCGACCAGCACGATCGAGAAGACGCCGGGATAGTCCTGCCGCAGCAGGGATGTCACGCACGCGCCCACACTTTGCGCCTCGTCGCGCGCCGGAATGATCGCGACGACGTCGGGCCAGCGCGGCGGGTCGGCGCATTGCGGCCAGAATTCGTCACGTTCGCGAGCGCGCCAGAAGGCGCCGCGCGCGACCAACAGATAGATCCAGACGGCGAGCGCGATCGCGGCGAGGACGAGGCTCATCGCAGCCGGCCCTCCTGCACGAGCCAGCGAACAGCGTCGCGCAATCCCTCGCGATAGGGGCGGTGGCGATAGCCAAGCGCGCGCTCGGCTTTCGCCGAGGAAAAGTACATGCGGTGTTTGGCCATCCTCAGGCCGTTGCGCGTCAGGAAAGGCTCGCGTCCGGTGAATCGCGCGATCGCTTCGGCGGCGATCGCCAGGGGGAACAGCGGCGCGCGCGGCAATCCGAGGCGAGGCGGCGCGCGTCCGACCAAATCGGCGATATCGGCGAGCATTTGCGACAGCGCGACGTCGTCGCCGCCCAGAACATAGCGCTCGCCGACCTCGCCGCGTTTGAGCGCCGCCAGATGGCCTAACGCGACATCGTCGACATGGACGAGATTGAGGCCGGTGTCGACATAGGCGGGCATGCGCCCGCGCGCCGCCTCAAGCACGATGCGCCCGGTCGGCGTCGGCCGCGCGTCGCGCGGGCCGATCGGCGTCGAGGGGTTGACGAGGACCACGGGAAGACCCTGCGCGGCCATGGCCGCGACGACCCGTTCGGCGGCGATCTTGCTGCGCTTGTAGGCGCCGACCGCCTGCTCTTCGCCAAGGGCGACGCTTTCGTCGGCCGGCGCGCCGTCCTCGCGCGGCGCGAGCGTCGCGACGCTGGAGGTGTAGACGATGCGCTCCACGCCGGCGCGCGCCGCCGCCTGCATCGCGTTGCGCGTTCCCTCGACATTGGCGGCGATGATTTCAGCGGGATCGCGCGCCCAAAGCCGATAGTCGGCCGCCGCATGGAACAGATAGCGCACCCCTTGCATCGCCGTCGACATGGCGGCGGCGTCGCGCATGTCGCCTTGCGCGATTTCGACGCCGCGCGGCGGCAAATTCGCGCGGCTCGACGACGCCCGGACGAGCGCGCGGACCGAGGCGCCTTGCGCGACGAGCGCCGCCGCCACCGCCGAGCCGATAAAGCCGGATGCGCCGGTCACCAGCACGCGGTCGGTCGCGCCAATTTCAATCGTCATGGCGCGTTCGGAATTGAGTTCGGGGGAAATCGGGCGCCGGCATCGCGCGCAACGTAACAAAGCGGCGGCCAGGAACAAAGCGCCCCGCTCCGCAAGGCCAACACTCGACGAATCCACTTCGATCGTCGGTCGCCTGTTTCGTGAGGGCGCCGACTTGACAAGGCGCCGACGGCGCGCGAGCATCTTGACCGATTGGTCAAGATTGCGTTGCGCCGGCGCTTTGCGCGCCAGCCGATGGGGGCTTGCATGTCGACTGCCGATGAATCGAATGCCCCGTCGGGCGTCGCGGCCGGCGTTCTCGATTCGGCGACGCTCGCCGCCAATTTCAGCGACCTCCACCCGCCGCTGACCCGGCATGAGGCGTTGGTCGAAGCGGAGCGGTGCTATTTTTGCTACGACGCGCCGTGCCAGCAGGCCTGCCCGACCTCGATCGACATTCCG
>JBEKSH010000240.1:0-5293 GCA_049517235.1 Roseiarcus sp.
CCTGGAGAAGTCAGTCCTGTTCCCGGCTTGGCGCGCTTCACCAACCGGTGACACTCGATGGTCACAATAGAAAAGCCAGCGCAGCCTCGCTCGGCTGCTCAACCATAAGCGCGAGCAGCCCGTCGGCGCGGGTCCGACCGAGGTTGACCGCGGCGATCGGCCTTCCGGCGCCTTCTACGTGCTCGGGATCGGGCATCGCTTTGAGCAGAATTTTTCGCCAGGATTCGGATTGAGCGGCCTCACCGTCGCCCTTCTCGCCCGAAGCCTGCCGCAAGTCTGTGACGCTTTGCCGTCGACTAAAGCGTCCGGCTGGCGTCGACGAGAACAGCTAGCTTTTTGCGCGTGATATCCAGCGGCACGTGGCCGAAGCCGCATTCGCTCGTCAGAATAAGCCGCTCGCGCGGAAAATACGCGAGCGCAGGCTCAATTCGCTCGCGAATGACCTCGACAGTCTCGATTTCGTCGCTTCGCTGATCAATTACTCCGAGCGCCAAGTCGCCCTTGAAATCCCAAAGAGGCCAGAGGTCCATAAGGTTGTAGCCGAGCGTGCAATGCTCCAAAGAAACCTCGTCGATCTTCACTTTTTTGAATGCAGGCGCGAGGTCGGTATATTTCGTGAAGTAGATTCTCTTGCGCCGGGGATTGCCCCCGCAGACGTGCAGGCCGATCCTGATGTCGGCAGGAAGCTCTGCGATCAGTTCGTTCAGAATTTCGGCCGCCCATTCGCCCTGATGCGGGGACTCCGTCCACATGGGTTCGTCGAACTGAATATCCTTGCAGCCGGCGGCGACGACCTGCTTGAGCTCCGATAAGAGAACAGCGGCCCAGGCGCGACAAAGCGACTGGTCGTCGGGATAGAGATCCTTCCGCTCGTTGACGCTAAAGCGCGTGAGCACATGTGGCCCTGTCACAGTCTGCTTGACGCGCACATTCGGCGGCGCGACGCTCCTCGCAATCTTCCAGCAGTGCGCAAGATTGCAGCGGGGATTCTCGATACGGCCGATGACGCGCGGACACTCGATGCCGAAGCCTGCTGTCCCAAACGCCAATCTCGGCATGTTCTCAAATGTTACGCCATCGACGCGTTTCTGGTAGAAGTAATACATGTTCTCCCGGTAGGCTTCGCCGTCTGTAATGACGTCGAGGCCGAGATTGGCTTGGTCGGTCGCCGCCCAACGAATCATCTCGTCGGTTTCGCTTTGGCTGAGCGAAGGCTTCTTCATCGTATCCGCGACCTGCGTAGGGCGTGGGTAGCTGCCGACGACGGTGTTCCGATATCGATTTGTCATGATCAGATCGTCCCCATTCCCGCCTCGGCGCGCGCTGCGTTGATATGGGCGCGCACGCCATCGCGCAAAGGCCGCGGCGCAAATTGGATTTCCTGCTTCAGCCGTTCGCCAGCCTGCCAATCGATCAACGGCGTCGTCGGCTTCGATTCATCGAATTCAATTCGAGCCTCAGGCAGCCAATAGCGGACCGCAGCGGCGATCTCTTCGCCCGAAGCGCAAGCGCCGCCATTGTTATAGGCGAAATGCTGGAGCGCCGGCTTGAGCGCGAGGCGAACGATCTGCTCGGCGCAATCATCCTTATATATCCAGGTTTCGCGGGAGTGGCGGGAGAATGGAAGCCGCGCGATCTCGCCGATCGCCGGCTGCGAGGCGAAGGCCTCGGCCCACAGCACGGAACCGCGTTTTCTTCCGTGACCGAACACTACGGCCGGCCTTACGCACGCGAGACTCACTCCATGCTTGGCGACGTATTTTTGCGCCATGAACTCATTGAGGAGCTTCATAAAGCCATAGGTGAAGAAATGGTCGGCGGGAGAGCAATAGTCGTCTTCCGTGACCGGGCGATCGCCATAAACGCTTTGCGAGGCGCCGTAGACCGTCTCGCTGCTCGTGAAGATCAGGCGGGCGAGCCTGTTGCGCACGGCCGCCTCAAACATGTTGACCATGCCGAGCACGTCCACCTTGACGCCGAGAACCGGATTGGCCTCGACCTCGGCGCTCATCAGGTAGGCGAGGTGAATGCAATGTGTAATGTCGCGGTGCCTAACGAAGACTTCTGCGATCGCGCGGTCGTCGGAGACATCCATCGGCACGACCTCCGCGCCTTTTAGAGTCGCACCGACGGAGGGATCAGCGTTGACCTCGCCGATCACGGCCGGGACGCCCCGCGCCAAGAGATTCCGGACGACCGACGCCCCGACGAATCCAGTGCCGCCCGTGACGAGGAATTTCACTGTCGTCCTCCCCATCCGAGATCCTCAAGGCGCGACGAGACGACGACGCTCCGGATCTTCGTCTGTTTTCTTCAACGATCGGCCGTCTCACCCGACGGAGCGGCCGAATGCCCCACGCCGCGTGACGCCCCGGGGCGCTGTAAAATTCGCGACCGAGGTCTGGTTCATATGGAAACTTATCGTTTGCTGGGCACCGTATCCTCGGTGCAGAGCGTAAGCAAGCGTCCTTAGAATCGTAAGAACGCTTCGAATCAGCGACGAATTGCGCTCTTCGTAATTGCGCTCTTCGTAGATGAATGACGATTGACCTCATTCTTACAGGAATGTATCATTCTTCCATAAACGAATAAGGCGGCGGGATGGACCCCAAGGAAGAAATCGAGGCGGCGGTTCATCGCTCGGGGAAGACGCCGACGGACCGCGAGGCGCGCCCTCTAGCCGGGTTGGTCGTTCTCGACTTCGCACAATTTCTGGCGGGTCCGTCCTGCGCGTTGCGGCTTGCGGATCTCGGCGCCGACGTCATCAAGATAGAGCGGCCGCAGGGCGGCGATCTTTGCCGCCAGCTTTACGTCGCCGATCAGGCCCTCGACGGCGACAGCGCCCTGTTTCACACCATCAATCGCAACAAGCGAAGCCTTACCGCGGACCTGAAGAACGCGGGCGACCTTGCGGTGGTGAAGCAGCTGATCGCCCGCGCTGACGTGATGATCCACAACTTCCGGCCGGGCGTAATGGAGCGGCTTGGGCTCGGCTATGACGCCGTCTCCGCGATAAACTCGCGGATTGTCTATGGCGCCGTCACTGGCTATGGAGCCTCGGGGCCGTGGAAGGACAAGCCCGGCCAGGATCTGCTGGTCCAGTCACTGTCTGGTCTCGCCTGGTTGTCCGGCAACGCGAGTCAGGGGCCAGTTCCAATGGGCGTTTCCGTTGTCGATATTATGACCGGCGCTCATCTCGTTCAGGGAATTCTCGCCGCGCTTGTTGGTCGGGGGGTCACCGGCAAGGGCGCACGCCTCGACGTCAATCTGATGACCTCTGCGTTGGATATCCAATTCGAGGCGTTTACGACCTACCTCAATTCCGGGGCCGGCCAGCCGAGGCGCAGTGGCGTGAATAGCGCAAGCGTACATGCCGCGGCGCCATACGGCATTTACGCCACCGCCGACGGTTACATCGCCCTCGCGATGACCCCAATTGGCGGGCTCGCTGAACTCCTCGGTTGTGAGGCACTTCAAGCTTATGCCGACAAATCCAAATGGTTCTCCGATCGAGACGAGATCAAATCGATTCTGGCTGAGTTCTTACTCGCCAGGCCAACGGCCGAATGGCTGGGAATACTCGAACCGGCGGACATTTGGTGCGCGGCGGTGTTCGATTGGCCGCATTTGCAAAGCCACGCCGCTTTCGTGGCGCTTGACGCCGTCCAGGAAGTCGTCAGCGCCGGTGGCGAAAAGCTGAAAACCACCCGCTGCCCAATCCAGATTAACGGCGAGACGCTGAAATCGAGCCGCGGGGCGCCGCGACTGGGCCAACACACCACGGAGATCCTCGGTGAGTTCGGCCTTGCCCCCGACCGGGCGGAAGGGAGGCCTGGATGATCGTCGAGCAGTTTTTCGAGGACTATTTCGTCGGCTTTTATCGCCGCTCTCTGGGGCGAACGATCACCGAAGCGGACGTTGTGATCCACGCCGGGCAAACCGGCGATTTTTTTCCGCATCACATGGATGCGGAATGGTGCGCCAAGCAGGATTTCAAGCAGCGCATGGCTCACGGGACTCTGGTGTTCAGCGTTGGAATCGGCATGACCGCCAGCACGATCAATCCGCGCGCTATGTCTTATGGCTATGACCGACTGCGTTTCGTCAAACCCGTCTTCATTGGCGACACCATTACCGTGTGCGCAACGATCAACGAAAAACGCGACCATCCCAAACGGCGCGACTCTGGGATTGTCGCTGAGGCCATCGAAATCATCAATCAGCGCGGGGAGGTCGTGCTGGTTTGCGAACACCTCTATCTTGTCGAACGCAAGTCGGTCGCAGCCGCTTAGCGTCGGCCGCGTTCGAATGGCGCCTATTGGGGGCGCCGGTTCGCCGGGCCGCAGAAGATTGGGCGCCAATGGCCGAAAAAGTGCTGAGCATCGCAGAGCGGCGGAACAAATACGCCGTTCCTGCGCTCGAGAAATCTCTCGACATCATCGAATATCTCTCCGAGCAGGCCGTGCCAATGACTCAAGCGCAGATAGGCCGTGCGCTGGGGCGGCAGCCCGGAGAGCTGTTTCGGATGCTGACCGTGCTTGAAACTCGCGGCTACCTGCGGCGAGACGGTCTGACGGGAGGTTACGCACTGACGCTCAAGCTGTTCGAGCTGAGCCGCACTCACTCGCCCTATGAAGTCCTGTTGCGGGCCGCCATTCCCGTCATGCGTCAACTCGCCGACGAGGTTCGCGAGACTTGCCATCTCAGCGTGATCCACCGGGATAACATCCTTGTGCTCGCGCAGGAGGAGAGCCCGAAGCCGATCCGACTATCCATCGAGATCGGCTCTCGCCATTCGCCGCTGTCGACCGCTTCGGGCCGCATCCTCCTCGGTGCCATGGAAAGAAGCGAGCGCGACGCCTTTCTCAAACGCGCGACGGACTTCTTCACGCGTTCGGAGGAGGAGCGGACGGCCTTTCTGAACCGGGTGGTCACTGCGCAATCACGCGGCTACGAGATCGCCGAAGGCGAAAGATTCGTTGGCGGTCTCGATCTCGGTGTGCTCGTGGGCGACCCCGGGTCGACGATCAACGCGGCGCTCGTCATTGCGACGCTCAAATACGCCGACGGGCCCGACCTGGAGAGCATGTTGCCCGCTCTGCGCGACGCCGCCCGGAGGATCGCCGCGCAGGCCGGCCTTACTCTTGAGGAGCCCGGCGCATGACCGCGACCCTTCGCATCGCAGTCCGAAAGTTCCCCCCTTTCGAGAGCGCGATCGTTCGCCAATTCGACGACTTTGTCCGGACATCCGGGACCGATGCAAGGATTGAGATTGATGCGCTCGATCTCAATG
>JBEKSH010000241.1:0-5281 GCA_049517235.1 Roseiarcus sp.
ACGCGCGCGATCGCGCAATCGCAAGACGCGCGCATCCTGTTCTTCACCGGCGTTCGCTATGGACGCGAAAGAGAGCCGAACCCGGCCTCCACCGACCAAGACGCCCCGCCGAAGGGCGGCGTCGACGGGACGGGCGGCGGCCGGCGCAAACGCCGAGGCTAGCGCCCGACCATCCGGCTGGCGACCGCCAAGAGCCGCCGTCCCGCCTGCCGGAGAAGCAGCGGTCGGCGCTGTTGCATCGTCGCCGCATTCTCTCCGGCCCCGCCGATGAAACCAGGCTCGCCGCGATCAGACACTAATTTTTGCGACTCTTGAAACTCCGCTCGTCCGCCTCCGTTTCTATCGCATCCCGAACAATGGGATGCGCCTGACGCGATCGGCGCAACGAACGAACGGAGAGCCGAGATGAACCCCAGGATTTCTTTCCGCGCCGCGATCCTCGCCGCCGGCCTTTCATTGGGCGCGGCGCTGGTCAGCGCGCCCGTAATGGCGGAAATGACCGTCATGGTCGGCGGCGCCCCGATGTATCCCAGCAAGAACATCGTCGAAAACGCGGTCAATTCCAAGGATCACACGACGCTGGTCGCCGCCGTCAAGGCCGCCGGCCTCGTCGACACGCTGGCGAGCGCCGGCCCGTTCACGGTTTTCGCGCCGACCAATGAAGCTTTCGCAAGATTGCCAAAGGGGACGGTCGAAACCTTGCTGATGCCGGAGAACAAGGACAAGCTCACCGCCGTGCTGACCTACCATGTCGTGCCTGGTCGCCTGACCGCGCAAGATCTCGCCGACAAGGTCGACCAGAAGGGCGGCAAGGCGACCCTGAAGACGGTTCAGGGCGAAGAATTGACCATCGAGCGACGCGGCCGCGCGCATCTCACGGTGACCGACGCGAAGGGCGACGTGGCGTGGATCACGATTGCCGATGTCCTCCAGTCGAACGGCGTGATCCATGTCATCAACAAGGTTCTCATTCCGGGCTGACCTGCCGCGGCCGATGATCAGACGCGGGCGCCCGCAGGCGCCCGTTTTGCATTCCGGGTTTGGACCGTCTGGTTCGACAGCTTCGCGGCCGACGCGCGATCCCCGACTCGCCAACGCGCGCAGATTTCAAATCCCGGCGACCTGGCATAGGCTGCGCGCGTGGAACCGCTTGAAATGACCGGTATCGCCTCGGGACCCGATCTCGCTCAGCTGCTGTCGCAGGTCGCCGCCCGCGACCGCGCCGCCTTTGCGGCCCTCTACAAACAAACCCATGCGAAACTCTATGGCGTGATCGCCCGTATCTTGGCTCGCAGCGACTTGGCGGGGGAGGTTCTTCAGGAGGCTTACGTGCGCATCTGGCGGAAGGCGGGCGATTTCGATCCGGCGAAAGGCTCGCCGATCGCCTGGATGGCAACGATCGCCCGCAATCGCGCGCTCGATGAAGCGCGCCGCGTCAAGCCGTTCGCGCTCGAGGACATGCCGGAGAGTTTCGAGCCGCCGGCCGAGGAAGTCGATCCGCTGGGCGCGCGCGATCGCAGCGAACGCCTGGCGGCGCTGTTGCGTTGCCTGTCGCGGCTCGACGACGAAAAGCGCCAGATTGTTCTGCTGGCCTATTACCGGGGGCTCAGTCGCGAGGCTCTCTCCAAGCGCTTTGCGCGTCCCGTGCCCACCATCAAAACCTGGCTGCACCGCAGTCTTGTGCAGCTCAAGGACTGCCTGTCGTCATGAGCCTCTCTCCGGACGACGACCTCAAGGCGGCGGAATTCGCTCTTGGCACGCTGGATGGCGGCGAGCGCGCGGCGCTGGCGGCGCGTCGCCTGCGCGAGCCCGATCTCGACGCCGCGATCGAGGCCTGGGAGAGGCGCCTCGCGCCGTTGTGCGAAGCGGCGCCCGCCTTGGCCCCGCCGCGCGATTTCCTCGGGGATATCGAGGCGCGCCTCGACGCGGGCGGCGCAAGCGCCGGCGCGCCCGCCGACGTCGCCGACCTGAAGTGGCGCCTGCGCCGCTGGCGCTTCAACGCCATCGCCGCCTCGGCGATCGCGGCGGCGCTGGCGGTCGGCGTCGGCCTGCGCGAGGCGACGCGGATCTCCACGCCGCGCGAATTCGTCGCCGTTTTGCAGAGCAGCGCCGAGGCGCCGGCCTTCATCATCACGGTCAATCTCGACACGCGCGACCTGACGGTGCGCCCGGTCGCCGCGCCGCCGCAAGCCGGCAAGTCTTATGAATTGTGGATCATCAACGACAAGCTCGGCGCGCCGCGCTCGTTGGGCGTCCTCGACCCTCGAAACCCGGCCGCCAATCCGGGGCTCAATCGCTTCGATCGAACGATCGTGGAGGACGCCACCTATGCCGTCACGATCGAACCACCCGGCGGTTCGCCCAATGGCGCGCCCTCAGGAGCTCCCGTGTTCGTCGGCAAACTCTTTCCGACGGGGCCATGACCGGCGCCGCGCCGATTCCCGTCAGCGTCGTCACCGGCTTTCTGGGCGCCGGCAAGACGACGCTTCTCAACAGGCTCCTGCGCGAGCCCGAGCTCGCCGACGCCTTGGTCATCGTCAACGAATGGGGCGAAATCGGCCTCGATCATCTGTTGATCGAGAGGGTCGAGGGGGATGTGATCCTGCTATCCTCGGGTTGTCTTTGTTGCGCGTTGCGCGGCGACCTGGTCGACGCCTTGCGCGATCTGGCGGCGCGTCGCGATCGGACGCGGATCGCGCCGTTCAACCGGATCATCATCGAAACGAGCGGCCTTGCCGAACCCGCGCCGGTTCTCCACGCCATCATCGGCGACCAGGCGCTCGCCTCGCGCTATCACATCGCCGGCGTCGTCACTCTCGTCGACGCGGTCAACGGCCTCGCGACCCTGCGGAATTTTGGCGAATCGGCGCGTCAGGTCGCGCTCGCCGACCGGCTCGCCATCGCCAAGAGCGACCTTCTCGATGAGGCGGAACGGCCCGCCAGGCTCGCCGCGTTGCGTCACGGCCTGCGCGAGCTCAATCCCTTCGCGCCCGTCGCCGATATCGCGGCGGGGGAATTTCGCGCCGCCGATCTCATCGCTCTCGATCCTGGCGACGCCCTTAGCGAAGTCGGCGCGGGCGCAGTCAGAGTCAACGCGCCGGCGGCCGGGCGCCACAGCGCGTCGATCGGGGCTTACAGCCTGCGCCTTGCCGACCCGGTCGGCGCCTCGGCTTTCGCTTCTTTTCTCGGGCTGCTGCACGCGGCGCTCGGGCCCCGGCTGCTGCGCGTCAAAGGATTGGTCGCTTTGGCCGAGCATCCGGCCGAACCGCTGATCGTCCATGGGGTTCAGCATGTTTTTCATCCGCCGCGCCGCCTGAAAGCCTGGCCCGATGAAGATCGGTCGACACGCATCGTGCTGGTCGCCGATAGTCTCGATCGCTCGTCCGTCGATAGGCTCTGGGCCGTTCTGGCCGGCGCGCCGCGGATCGACGCGCCCGACCTGGCGGCGCTCGCCGACAGTCCGCTGACGCCCGCGCGAGGCGGACTGCTGGCCTGACCAAGCAACGGCGTTTCGAATTTGCGATGAGGCCCCGCCGGGCGCTCCGGACTGTTTCTCGCCGGAGCTTGTCTTTCCAAACAATACATTCATCTATGGGGGCGAGAATCGGGATTGGCGTGAAATGCGAGGCCGAACACGTTGTTGGACCGGATCAAAAGCGAAATGGCCTATTTCAACGGCGTCAGGCGCGCCCTTGCCCGCACGATACCGGTCGGCAAGAACCCGCGGCGCACCTATTGCGATCTCGCCGACGAATTGGCGGTCCGATATGGCGATCGGGTCGCGCTGATCAGCGATCGCGAAACCTTTTCCTATCGCCAGTGGAACGCGCGCGCCAACCGCTACGCGCGCTGGGCGAGCTCGCAAGGCCTCGCAAAAGGCGACGTCGTCGCCCTCCTGATGCCCAACCGCCCGGAATATCTGTCGATCTGGCTCGGCCTCGCGCGCGCCGGCGTCATAACCGCGCTCATCAACACCAACGTGTCGGGCGCCTCGCTCGCGCACTGCGTCAATATCGCGGCGGCCAAAGCGCTGATCGTCGATGCGTCGCTGGCGCCGCAATTGGCGAGCGCGCGAAACCGACTCAATCGGCCCTTGCTGTTGCTGGCGCACGGCGCCCCCGAGGCCGTGGATTGCGGGACGACGTGGCCGCGAATCGACGAAATCGTCGAGACTTTCTCCGATTCGCCGCTGACTTCGGGCGAGCGCGTCGCCCCGACCATCGACGACGGCGCGCTATACGTCTACACGTCCGGCACGACCGGGATGCCGAAAGCGGCGAGGATCACCCATAGCCGGCTCCTGCGCATGATCCACGGCTGGTCCGCCGCGATGAACGCCGTGAGCTCCGACCGCGTGTATCAATGCCTGCCGATGTATCATTCCAACGGCGGCATTCTGGCCCCCGGCGCCGTACTGACGGTCGGCGGCTCGTGCGTCATTCGCGAACGCTTCTCGGCAAGCGAGTTCTGGACCGACATCATCCGCCATGAATGCACGATGTTCGTCTATGTCGGCGAATCGTGCCGGTATCTTCTCAACGCGCCGCAAGGCCCCAATGACAAGGCCCATCGCATCAGACTTTGCTTCGGCAATGGCCTTCGGCCGGATATCTTCACCGCGTTTCGCGATCGTTTCGGCATCCGGCGGATACTCGAATTCTACGCGGCGTCGGAAGGCAATGTCGCGCTGTTCAATCTCGACTCGCATCCGGGCGCCGTCGGGCGCCTTCCGGCCTGGGCCCGGAAGAGCTTTCCGTTCAAGATCGTCGCCTTCGACGTCGAAAACAACATCGACAAGCGCAACGCGGAAGGGCGCTGCATCGAATGCGGGCCGGGCGAGATCGGCGAGGCGCTCGGCGAAATACTGGACGATCCTGCCAAGCCCGCCAGCCGATTCGACGGTTATGCCGACGCCGGCGCAACGAAAGCAAAAATCCTGCGCGACGTGTTCCGCAAGGGCGACGCGTGGTTCCGCACCGGCGATCTTCTTCGCCGCGACGCGTCTGGCTATTACTATTTCATCGATCGCATCGGCGACGCGTTTCGCTGGAAGGGCGAGAACGTATCGACGACCGAAGTCGCCGAGGCGGTCGCCGCTTTCCCAGGCGTGCGGCAAGCCAATGTCTATGGCGTGTGCGCGCCCGGCCATGAAGGGCGCGCCGGCATGGCCGCGCTCGTCGTCGAAGGCGGGGATGACTTCGATCTTTCAGGCCTGCGCGCCCATATCGCGGAGCGGCTGCCGGCCTATGCGCGTCCGGTGTTCCTGCGGTTCAGGCGGGAT
>JBEKSH010000242.1:0-5269 GCA_049517235.1 Roseiarcus sp.
CGAAGCCAGTTCGATATTGAGCAGGGCGACGACATGGTCGCGATCGCGTCCGATCGCCACGGCCTCCTTGATATTGGGAAAGAACTTGAGCTTGTTTTCGATATATTTGGGCGCGAACAGCTGGCCCGAGGCGAGCTTGCCGACATCCTTGGCGCGGTCGATGATCTTGAGCTGGCCGTCCGGCTCGATATAGCCGGCGTCGCCCGTTTTGATGAAGCCGTCCGCCGTCAACGCTTCGGCGGTCTTGTCGGGCTCGCGATAGTAGCCGACGAACATACCCGGCGATTTGAACTGAACCTCGCCATCCCCGGCGATGCGCAGTTCGACATGGGGCGCCGGCGGACCGACGGCGTCGGAGCGGACCGCGCCGTCGGCTTGCGCCGTCACGTAAAGAAACGCCTCCGTCTGGCCATAGAGCTGTTTGAGGTTCAGCCCGAGCGAGCGATAAAAGGCGAACAGGTCCGCGCCGATCGCCTCGCCCGCGGTATAGGCGACGCGGATTTTGGAGAAACCGAGGACGTTCTTGAGCGGCCCGTAGACCAGCGCTTCGCCGACCGCGTAATGCAGCCGCGCAGCTAGAGGAACTGGCTGCCGGTTGACGATCCGCTCCCCCCATTTCTTGGCGACGCCGAGAAAGTGACGGAACATCGCGCGCTTGACCGCCCCGGCGTCTTCCATGCGGATCATCACGCGCGTGAGCAGCGCCTCGAACACGCGCGGCGGCGCAAAATGAAAAGTCGGGCCGATTTCGCGCAAATCATCCGGCGCCGTGTCGGCGCTTTCGGGGCAAGCCATGCAGAAGCCGGCGACAAAGCCCTGGGCGTAGTTGAGGTAATGGTCGCCGACCCAGGCGAGAGGCAGATAGGCCAACACCTCGTCGCGATCCGTCAACTTGTCGAACACGACGGTGTCGCGGGCGGCGGCGATGCATCGCTCGCCAGTCAGCACCACCCCCTTCGAGCGGCCGGTCGTGCCCGACGTATAGAGAATCACCGAAGGATCGGCGCCCTTGCCCGCCTCGATCCGCGCGTCGAGCGCGGCCGCCGCGGCGGGGTCGCCCAGCGCCTTCTCGCCGGCCTCGATCACTTCCCCGAGCGAAGCCAGGCGGGCGTCGCGATAGTCGGTCAGGCCGCGCTCCTCGTCGTAGAGAATGCGCGTAAGGCGCGGCAATCGGTCGGCGATGGAGAGGACTTTGTCGACCTGCTCCTGATCCTGCGCGACGATCAGCGTGGCTTCGGCATGGCCAAGCACATAGGCCATTTCATCGGCGACCGCGTCGGCGTAGACCGGCAGCGGGACGGCGCCAAGCATCTGCGCCGCCGTTATCGTCCAGTAGAGGCGCGGCCGATTGGCGCCGACGATGGCGATCTTGTCGCCATGCGACAGGCCGAGCGCCGCGAGGCCCTGCGCGAGCGCGCGCGTGTGGGCATAGACCTCGGCCCAGCTCCATGTCCGCCAGATTCCGAGATCCTTGTGGCGGAAAGCCGGACGGCTCCCGCGCACTTGAGCATGGCGGCGCAGCAGTTTGGCGAAAGTATCCGCGCCTTCATCGAAGCCTTCACGCTCTGGCGGCAATGCCAAACCTGTCCCTCCCCGCAAGTCTTTGGTCGCGACCTTCGCCCGCCTCCGGGGAGGCGGGATAGCTATACGTTAGTCGCATTCGTCCCAACATCAAGCGGACCGGCGGCGGGAGCGCCTTCTGATTCCGCTCAAACGGAAAATCGCTCCAGCTTGTTGATTGATCGCATTGTTCTTCACGCGAACCGGCTCGGCTTCGCGTGAAGGCGCCCTAGGCCCGCCTGATGCGCGCCGTCGCCTCGATTTCGACTTTCATTTCCGGCCGCAGCAGCGCGGCGACGACATAGATGGCCGCGGCGGGGCGGATATCCGCGAATATTTCGCCCGCCACCCGCAGCACCGGCTCGCAATAGTCCGGGCTGGTGACGAAGGTCTGCAGGCGCACGATGTCGGCAAGGCCGCCGCCCGCCTCGGCCAGCACCCTCGCGAAGGTCCTGGCGATGTTGCGCGCCTGGTCGGCGACGTCCTCGGGCATGGTCATGGTCGCGTAATCATAGCCGGTGGTGCCCGACACGAACACGGTGTCGCCGTCGACCACGGCGCGCGAATAGCCGAAGGCGGTCTCGAAGGGCGAGCCGGACGAAATGAGGCGGCGTGCGGGCACGGCGGCGATTCCCTGTTTCAGGCGAACTCCATGATCACCGCGTCGACGGCCAACGAATCGCCTTCCCTGGCGAGAATCTTCTTGACCTTCACGTCGCGCTCGGCGAGCAGGACGTTCTCCATTTTCATCGCCTCGACCATGCACAAGGGCTCGCCGGCCTTGACCTCCTGATCGACGCGGACGGAGATCGCCTTGACGAGGCCCGGCATCGGACAGAGCAGCGTTTTCGCCGTATCGGCGCCCGTCCTCTCCAGCATGAGCGCCGCCAGTTCCGCCTCGCGGCGCGTATAGACGCGAGCCTCGACGCTGACGCCGCGATGGGCGAGCAGGAATCCGTTGAGGATCGGGCGCACTTGTGCGGCCAGCTGCACGCCGTCGACCGATCCGCTCCACACCGGCTCGCCCGGCGTCCACGGCGAAGCGACGCGAAAAACACGCCCTTCGGCGAGGACGACGTCAAGCTCGGCGCCCGAGCCCGCGACTTCGAGGTCGTAGCGTTGCTCGCCGAGCATGACGGCGCGCTGCGGCTGGAAGCGAAAACTGGCGGGCGCGCGCAATTGTCCGGAAATGGCGCGCTTGCGCTCGTTCTGCACGTGATCGACATGGGCCGCGATCGCCGCCATCACATGCGCGGTCCCGCCCGAGGCGACAAGCGGCGAGAAGCCGCCGGGAAATTCCTCGGCGATGAAGCCCGTTGACAGCCGACCCGCACGCCAACGCTCGTGCTGCATCAGCGCGGAGAGAAACGGGATGTTGTGCCGGATGCCGTCGATGACGAAGCTGTCGAGCGCCCTCGCCTGGGCCTCGATGGCGGTCAGCCGATCGCCGGCGTGGGTCACCAGCTTGGCGATCATCGGATCGTAGTGGATCGAGATTTCCCCGCCCTCATAGACGCCGGTGTCGTTGCGCACCGTCACGCCGTCGACGACGCCCTCGGCGGGCGGGCGGTATTTCACGAGGCGGCCGGTCGAGGGCAGGAAGTTGCGGGTCGGATCCTCGGCATAGACGCGGCTCTCGACCGCCCAGCCCTTCAGCTTCACGTCGGCTTGGGCGATCCTGAGCCTCAGGCCATAGGCGGAGCGGATCATCTCCTCGACAAGATCGACGCCGGTGACCAGTTCGGTCACGGGATGCTCGACCTGCAGGCGCGTGTTCATTTCCAGGAAATAGAAGCTGCGGTCCTGCCCCGCCACGAATTCGACCGTGCCCGCCGAATCGTAACCGACCGCCTGGGCGAGGGCCACCGCCTGCTCGCCCATCCGCCGGCGCGTCGCTTCGTCGAGCAGCGGCGAGGGCGCTTCCTCGATGACCTTCTGGTTGCGGCGCTGGATCGAGCATTCGCGCTCGCCGAGATGGACGACGTTGCCGTATTTATCGCCAAGCACCTGGATTTCGATATGGCGCGGGTTGACGATGAACTTTTCGACGAACACGCGATCGTCGCCAAACGAGGACTTCGCCTCCGACCGGGCGCGTGCAAAACCTTCGGCGACCTCGAGGCGGGAATAGGCGACGCGCAAGCCCTTGCCGCCGCCCCCGGCCGACGCCTTGATCATCACGGGATAGCCGATTTCGTCAGCGATCTTCGCCGCGTGTTCGGGGCTCTCGATCACGCCGAGGAAGCCGGGAACCGTCGAAACCTTGGCGGCGTTGGCGAATTTCTTCGATTCGATCTTGTCGCCCATCGCTTCGATGGCTCGGCGGTTGGGGCCGATGAACACCACGCCGGCCTCATCGAGCGCCGCGGCGAAAGCGGCGCGCTCCGACAGAAAACCGTAACCGGGATGGACGGCTTCGGCGCCGGTCTCCATGCAAGCCGCGATGATCTTCTCGATAACAAGATAGGATTGCGCGGCGGCGGGGGGCCCGATCAAGATCGCCTCGTCGGCCATTTCGACATGCAGCGCGTCCTTGTCGGCCTCCGAATAGACCGCGACGGTGGCGATGCCCAGGCGCCGCGCGGTCTTGATGATGCGGCAAGCGATCTCGCCGCGATTGGCGATCAGAATTTTCCGGAACATCAGCCCCCCGTTCGAAGGCTCGCGGGGCGAGCGATCGCAATGCAAGGCTTTGGTTTTATGGGAGCGCGGCGGCGGCGTCTAGCTCTGCGAATTTCACCGTGGGGCCGCGCGATCACCCCGCCGCGGCCGCCCGAAGCGCCTCGTCCACTCCCGGCCAGGCGCGCCCGGCGCGCGCGCGCACGGCGGCGAGAAACCATTGCGGGACGCGCTGCGCCTCCACCAGCACATTGACGAGAACAGCGAGCGCATCGACCGAGCTGGTCTGGTCGGCGCGATCGATCAGCCATCGCGCCTGCGCCTCGCTGACCACGCCCGCCGGGCGCGATTGCGCCACGACATGCCGGGTGATCAGTTCGACGAACAATTGCGTCCATTCCGGCGCCTTGGCGACGTCGGAGCGCGCGACCGCGAAAAGCTCTTCGGCGGCGTCGCGCGACACCTCGCCGTCGCCGAAGACCTCGCGCCGCAGCCAGGCGACGTCGAGGCCGCTCACCTTGCGCCCATGGATCAGCGAACTGATGATCGTCCGGCTTCGATCGACGGCGAAGGCCATTGGTTTGGACATATTCCACGTTCCCGAAACGCCCGTTTTGACGGACGACTTGTCTTGGTTGGGCGGGACTCTGGGTTGGAATATTTGCCAGCCGATGAATCGATGCGGGCCAAGTTCGGGCACAGTTAAGGCCGTGCCAACAGGTATGGTTGCGAGAAGATGAAGCCGGGGCGACCGGCCGGGGCGCGGCGCGAAGCGCTGACACAAGGTCGGGCGCGAAATTTGGATAGCCAAACCTTTTGCTTGGAATCGCAAATTCCCGCTTGGGGATATAATACTTCGCGGGACCAGTCACAACAGGTTGATCGGCGGTCATGCGCGCCCGATTAACCCCAGAAGCGTCGCCAAACCGAAAACCACATGAACATTTCGACCGATAGCAGAACCAGCCCGATGGAGATCAAAGCAGTAGTCCTTCCTGGCATATGTGCGTTTGTCGCGACGATTGCGACTATGCAACTTGCACAGGCCACCACTCGAATAGAACATGCGGAGGCCAGCTCAGGCAAACCG
>JBEKSH010000243.1:0-5258 GCA_049517235.1 Roseiarcus sp.
GCGAGACCGGACAGGGCATGGCGTTCTCCGACATGGCCGAGATCGAGCACGCCCTGGCCGCCAAGGCGTTGACGCTGCACGCCAAGGTCAAGGGCCGCGCCTGGACGTTCGACGCCAAGGGCAATCGCGTCGCCAAATTATTCGACACTACGCCCGGCCGCATGATTCTCGGCGAGCTTGTGCCCGAGCACACCAAGATTCCCTTCGACGTCGTCAACAAGCTGATGACCAAGAAGGAAATCTCGAACATGATCGACATCGTCTACCGCAATTGCGGGCAGAAGGAGACGGTCATCTTCTGCGACCGCATCATGGCGCTTGGCTTCAAGGAGGCGTTCAAGGCCGGCATCTCGTTCGGCAAGGACGACATGGTGGTGCCCGAGTCGAAGCCGCGCTTCATCGCTGAGACTTCGGCGCTGGCCAAGGAATACGAGCAGCAGTACAACGACGGCCTGATCACCCAGGGCGAGAAATACAACAAGGTCGTCGACGCCTGGGCGAAATGCTCTGACAAGCTCGCCGAGGAAATGATGGCGGGCATTTCGGCCGTCCGCAAGGACAAGAGCGGCCGCGATCTGCCGATCAACTCGATCTACATGATGTCGCATTCCGGGGCGCGCGGTTCGCCGACCCAGATGCGCCAGCTCGCCGCCATGCGCGGTCTGATGGCCAAGCCGTCGGGCGAGATCATCGAGAGCCCGATCATTTCCAACTTCAAGGAAGGCCTGTCGGTCCTCGAATATTTCAACTCGACGCACGGCGCCCGCAAAGGCCTCGCCGACACCGCCCTGAAGACGGCCAATTCCGGCTATCTTACGCGTCGTCTGGTCGACGTCGCGCAGGATTCGATCATCACCATTCCCGACTGCGGCTCGACGCGCGGCATTCGCATGCGCGCGATCGTCGACGCCGGCACGGTTGTCGCGACGCTGGCGATCCGCATTCTCGGCCGCACCGCGGCCGAGGACATCAAGGACGCCGACGGCAAGACGATCGTCGCGGCCGGCCGGATGATCGTCGAGGAAGACATCCCCGCGATTACCGCCGCCGGCATTCAGGAGGTGAAGATCCGCTCGGTCCTGACCTGCGAGGCCGAGAACGGCGTTTGCGGCTCCTGCTACGGGCGCGATCTGGCGCGCGGCACCCCGGTCAATATGGGCGAAGCGGTGGGCGTCATCGCCGCCCAGTCGATCGGCGAGCCGGGCACGCAATTGACGATGCGCACTTTCCATATCGGCGGCGCGGCGCAATTGGCGGATCAGTCCTTCATCGAGTCGAGCTTTGACGGCGAGGTGAAAATCCGCAACCGGTCGGTGGCGCGCAATTCGGAAGGCGACGTGATGGTCATGGCGCGCAACGTGGCGGTGGTGATCCTCGATCGCGACGGCTCCGAGCGCGCGGTTCATCGCGTGCAATACGGCGCCCGCCTGAAGGTCGACGACGGCGACCATGTCAAGCGCGGCCAACGCATCGCCGAATGGGACCCCTATACGCGTCCCATCATGACGGAGACGCCGGGCGTGATCGGCTTCGAAGATCTGGTCGAGGGCGCCTCGATGTCCGAGCAGATCGACGAAGCGACGGGCATCGCCAAGCGTCTGGTCACCGATTGGCGCATGTCGCCGCGCTCGGCCAATCTGCGTCCTGCGCTGGTCATCAAGGGCAAGGACGGCAAGATCGCCAAGGTGCCGCGCGGCGGCGACGCGCGCTACATGCTGCCGGTCGATTCGATCATCTCGTTCGAACCCGGCGCGACGGTCAATGCGGGCGATGTGATCACCCGCATCTCGATCAACAGCGCCAAGACGCGCGACATCACGGGCGGCCTGCCGCGCGTGGCGGAGCTGTTCGAGGCGCGTCGCCCGAAGGATCACGCGATCATCGCAGAAATCTCCGGGACCATCCAGTTCGGACGCGACTTCAAGAACAAGCAGCGCGTTTCGATCGTGCCCTACGAGGATGGCGCGGAGCCGGTAGAATATCTGATCCCCAAGAGCAAGCATATCCATCTCCAGGACGGCGACGTCGTGGAGAAGGGGGATTACATCGTCGACGGCAACCCGGCGCCGCACGACATTCTGGCGATCAAGGGCGTCGAGGAGCTCGCCGCCTATCTGGTCAACGAAATCCAGGAGGTCTACCGGCTGCAGGGCGTGAGCATCAACGACAAGCACATCGAGGTGATTGTCCGTCAGATGCTGCAAAAGGTCGATGTCGTCGATCCCGGCGACACCGACTTCCTGTCGGGCGAACAGATCGACAAGTCGGAGCTCGAAGCGGCCAACGACATCATGAAGGCCGAAGGCAAGAAGCTCGCGACGGGGACCCCCGTTCTGCTCGGCATCACCAAGGCCAGCCTGCAGACGCGCTCGTTCATTTCGGCCGCGTCTTTCCAGGAGACGACCCGCGTCCTCACCGAAGCGGCCGTCAACGGCAAGGTGGATACGCTGGAAGGCCTGAAGGAGAACGTCATCGTCGGACGCCTCATTCCGGCCGGCACCGGCGCCGCCATGACCAAGCTGCGCAGCGTCGCCGCCATGCGCGACACGCTGATTCTCGCCCAAAAGGCGGAGGCGTCCAGCGCGCCGCAGCTGCCGCCCGCCGCCGTGCCAAGCGAAGTCGCGCGGCAGGTGGAAAAGACTCCGGCGGAGTGAAGGCTGGAAACTGCGCCGGCTCGGTCGGGTTCACGAGAGAGCCGCCCTCGGGCGGCTCTTTTTCGTCCGGTCGCAAGGATGGGGCGCGAGCCGTCGAATGTCTAGGCCATCGCCGACGCCGGCAGTCGTTTGCGCGGGCGGTCGGCAATGAGCAGTCCCTCCGCTTCATCCGGAGCCTCCGCCGCATTCGAGGTCCGACCCGACGACACGCGGCATTTCCGAGCCGGAAAGCTGCCCTGCGCCGTCGGACGTCTCGGGGACGCAGCGCGGCGCTTCGGTTTCTTCAAATTGTGCGGTCGTCGACGCTCCCGTCGATCAGTCGCGCCGAGCCAATATTGGACCACGGATTTCGGCGTCGTTCTCGCCTTCGCGCCGCCGCGAGCCGGACTTTATTTAGCCGGCAAGTCACGTTCTGTTGCGTCTCGTAAACAATTGGTTAGCGGCCAGTCGTTCGCTGGGTTGAGCTTCACGGGGGCGGGATATGAAGGCGCAATTTCAATCCGCGGCGGAGGCGAGGGCCGAGGAAGCCTCGCGTTCCCTGACAAGCGCGTCGCTTGCTCCCGTCCTGGCCGGCGCGCGCGCCCGGGGCATGGCCGACGCCCTCGAATTGCTCGGCGTCGCGGCCGTCCTGATCGATGAATGCGGCTTCGCGCTCCATATCAATGATCGCGCAAGAAGCTTGTTGGGCGCGCAGCTCTCGATTGACGACGGGCGCTTGAGGGCGGCCAAGATCGACTTGGACGAGGCGATTGGCGCCGCGTTGGAATCGGCCTTGAGCGCCGTTACGCCGGCTCGCGCCGTGGCGAATATCTGTTTTGCCGCCGATTCGCGCGGCGCTGCGGCGGTGAAGGTCCTGCCGATCGTCGCCGAGCCTGACGACCCGTTTCAGCTTCTCAGGGCCATTGTCATCATCGAACAACGGGGCGCGTCGAACAACGGCGGTTTCGACGTTTTGAACTGAAGGACGCTGTGGCGTCGGCGCCGTCGATGCGCCGCCGCAAGATTTTTCGTCGTCGACCCGACGTTTTGTCAAGCGATAGGGGTTGACGGGTCCGAGCGCCGCGAATATGTTTCGCGCGCTTTCGACAGGCAGTAGATCCATCGCTGTTCCGGGCGACTCGTCCGAAACCTTCCGGGTCTAAACGCTGTCGATCTCATCGACGAGCCGATCATACCGATCACGCCGAAAGCTTGATCGGGCATGGGGCAAGATCGCGGTTTCGCCGCGGTCCTCTGCAATTGTCGCGCCTTAAGCCTCAGGGCTTAGCGGCGCGGTTTGTTTTGCGCGTAGCGTTGCCGCGGTGCGCAAGGCGAGACGAGACTTTTTGAGAACGCCGCCGCGAGGCGGGCGAGTTGTTCCGACGTGACGAAGGGCGAGATATGCCGACGATCAGCCAGTTGATCCGCAAGCCGCGGCAACCGAAGACATACCGCGAAAAGGCCCGCCACCTCGAGGCGAGCCCGCAAAAGCGCGGCGTGTGCACGCGCGTCTATACGACGACGCCGAAGAAGCCGAACTCGGCTCTGCGCAAGGTGGCCAAAGTGCGCCTGACCAACGGCTTCGAAGTGATCGGCTACATTCCCGGCGAGGGGCACAATCTTCAGGAGCATTCGGTGGTGATGATCCGCGGCGGCCGCGTCAAGGATTTGCCCGGCGTGCGTTACCACATCTTGCGCGGCGTGCTCGACACGCAGGGCGTCAAGGATCGCAAGCAGCGCCGCTCGAAATATGGCGCCAAGCGGCCGAAGTGATCTGAGCGAAGCGAAGGCGTCCTTGGGCGAGGAAAACCCCGGGATCGCCTGAAAGGATTTACCGGATGGCCGGATCAAGCCCGGCCATGACCAAAGAGAGAGTGAAACCATGTCGCGCCGTCACAGCGCCGAGAAACGCGAGATCATCCCGGACGCCAAATTCGGCGATCTCGTCGTCGCGAAGTTCATGAACACCATCATGTACGAAGGCAAGAAGTCGATCGCCGAGGCGATCGTCTACGGCGCCTTCGAAGGCATTGAAAGCAAGGCCAAGACCGATCCCCTGGCGGTGTTCCGTCAGGCGCTCGAGAATGTCGCCCCGGCGGTCGAGGTGCGTTCGCGCCGCGTCGGCGGCGCCACCTACCAGGTGCCGGTCGAAGTGCGCACCGATCGCCGTCAGGCGCTGGCGATCCGCTGGATCATCTCGGCGGCGCGCGATCGCAACGACAAGACCATGGTCGACCGGCTGTCGGCCGAATTGCTGGACGCCTCCAACAATCGCGGCGCGGCGGTCAAGAAACGCGAAGACACCCATCGGATGGCCGAAGCCAATCGCGCCTTCGCCCACTACCGCTGGTAAAGCGGTCCGCTGGCCAGGACTTAAGGAACTGAATATGGCGCGCAGCCATCCCATCGAGGACTACCGAAACTTCGGCATCATGGCGCATATCGATGCGGGCAAGACGACGACGACGGAGCGTATCCTCTATTATTCCGGCAAGTCGCATAAGATCGGCGAAGTGCACGACGGCGCTGCGACCATGGACTGGATGGAGCAGGAGCAGGAGCGCGGCATCACCATCACGTCGGCCGCGACGACCACCTTCTGGCAGGACAAGCGCCTCAACATCA
>JBEKSH010000244.1:0-5256 GCA_049517235.1 Roseiarcus sp.
GGCGGCGCCTGCCACACGGGCCGGCGCTCGTGCTTTTATCGCCGCGTCGAGACGGCCGGCGGCGCGAGGCTCGTTCCGACGACTTGAATCTTCGCCGACGAACTGAAACATTGGCGCACGGCCCGATTTTGGCCGCTTTAGACGGGCTTAACCGTCTTTCCAACATGGCCGGATCGTTAACGCGCCCGCCATGAAAACCGTTCAACTTATCGTGGGTCCCCTCGCGCTCGCGCGGGATGGACCGTAAAGATGCGTCAGGTTGTCTCAGGTCCCTTCGCGCTCGCGCGGGTCGGACCGCAAAGATGCGTCAGGCGTCGCAATGTTCGGCTATCCGATGCGCAAGGCCAGCGAAGATCCGGGAGGGGGCGGTCCAAAACGCCGCCGCCAGACCGTCGGCATCGTCCTGGGCGCCGGCGCCGCGCGTGGCTGGTCGCATATCGGCGCGCTGCAGGAACTCATTGCGATGGGCGTTTCACCGAGTATCGTGGTCGGCGCATCCGCCGGCGCGGTGGTCGGCGGGTGCTTCGCGGCGGGCCGCCTTGAACAACTCGAGGCCTTCGCTCGCTCGCTCACCAAGCGACGCGTATTCAGCTTGATGGACGTTTCGTTCAACGGCGGCGGCCTTATCGCCGGCAACCGGCTGCGCGCGCGGCTCGAACAATCGCTCGGCGGCGTCAATATCGAGGACCTGCCCATTCGCTTCGCCTCGGTTGCGACGGAAGTCGGCGCTGGTCATGAGATTTGGCTGAAGCAGGGTCCGCTGGTCACCGCGATGCGCGCCTCCTATGCGCTGCCCGGCATTTTCGAGCCGGTCCGCTGGGGCGGGCGCTGGCTGATGGACGGCGCCCTCGTCAATCCCGTGCCAGTGAACATCGCAAGGGCGCTGGGCGCCGAGAAAGTCATCGCCGTCAATATTTCGGCGGATGTTCTGACGCGCGGCACGGCGATCCAGGATCTCCAGCATTTGCCGGAAGAGGCGGTTCCGCAAGACGCGGCGGACATCGAGCGGAGCGCCGGACAAAACCGCGGCATGTTGTCCGGCCTGCGCCGCGGCGCCGGGCTGTTCCGTCGGTTCAGCAGCGGCGAAGGCGGCTCGCCCGCGATAGGCTCGGTGATGGCCGACGCGTTCAACATCACGCAGGACAGGATCATGCGCTCGCGCTTGGCCGGCGATCCGCCCGACGTGCTGATCAGCGCGCGCATGAGCAAGATCGGCCTGTTCGAATTCCACCGCGCCGACGAACTGATCGCGCTGGGACGCGAAGCGGCGCGCAAGGCGATCGACGAGATTCGCGAGCATATCGACCTGACGCCGGCGCCGAAGGCCGCGCTTGTCGCGCCATCTCCGGTCGACGCTCACTGAAAGGCCGCCGCTGTTCGGGCGGAAGCCTTCGGCCTATTGCCCACTTTGCCTCAGCCGCGCTGGCGCAGCAGGAAGCGCTGCACCTTGCCGCTCGGAGTCTTGGGCAGTTCGGGCAGAAACGCGATTTCGCGCGGATAGGCGTGCAGCGACAGACGGGTGCGCACATGCTGCTGCAGTTCGGCCGCGAGCTCTCCGCTCGGCTGATAGCCTTGCCGCAGCACGACGAACGCCTTGACGATTTCCGTGCGATCCGGATCAGGCTTGCCGACCACGGCGACCTCGGCGACGGCGGGATGCTCGATGAGCACGCTCTCCACATCGAAAGGTCCGATGCGATAGCCGGCCGACGTGATGACGTCGTCGTTGCGGCCGATGAAGAAAAAGCAACCGTCCTCGTCTTGCCGCATTACATCGCCGGTCAGATACCAGTCGCCGCGCAGACTCGGGGTCTCCGCGCGCCAATAGCCGTCGAACGTGAAGAGCGGCGAACGCGTTCGATGGACGGCGAGCACGCCCGGCGTCCCGCGCGGCGCCGGCCGCCCCTGGTCGTCGAGCACGGACAGCTCGAAGCCGGGCATGGCGAGGCCAGCGGAGCCCGGCTTTATCTCCTGGCGCAGGCCGTGATGGTTGTTGACCAGCATGCCGAGCTCGGTCTGGCCGTAGTGATCGTGCAACGGGCAGCGCAGCACGCGCTGCGCCCAGCGCGCGACCTCCGGATTGAGCGGCTCCCCGGCGCTGCTTGCGACCCTGAGCTGGCCGGCGATTGCGCTCATCGCCTCCTCGCCCGCCGCCATCATCGCGCGATAGGCCGTGGGAGCGGCGGCCAGATTGGTGATCCCGACCGTCTTGATGACGCGCGCGGCGGCCTCGACGGCGAACGGTCCGTCGTACATCGTCGTCGCATGGCCAAGCAGCAGCGGCCCCAGCACCGCGTAAAGCATGCCATAGGCCCAGCCGGGATCGGCGACGTTCCAGTAGCGGTCCGAAGGTCTCAGGTCGATCGCATCGCGCATATAGACCGCCGCCGCGAGCATCATGCGTAAGGGATAGCGCACGCCTTTCGGGCGGCCGGTCGTGCCCGAGGTGAACATGATGACGAAGGGATCGTCGCCGCCGAGCGTGACGGGTTCAAAGTCGGTGGCTTGCGCGTTCATTTCGGCCTCGAAGGCCCTCGCCGCAGACTGGCCGCGATCGACCATCAGCACGGGGGGACAATCCTGCACGCCGTCAAGTTTGGCGCGGTTGGCGAGGTCGGTGACGATGAGCCTGGCCTGGCTGCCGCCCGGCGCAGTCACGCGACTTTCGATCGCGGCGGGCCCGAAGGCGGTGAACAGCGGCTGATAGATCGCGCCGGCTCGCCAGGCGCCGAGAATAACCGTCAGCAATTCCGGGACGCGCGGCAGCAAGGCGGCGACTGCGTCGCCGCGCCCGACGCCGCGCGCGCGCAGCAGGTTGGCGAACCGCGCGGAACCGCGCTGGAGTTCTCCGAAGGTCACGCTGACCTTGGAAAGATCGCGGGCGACCCAATCGAGCGCGACGCGCCCGTCCCCCGCCCAGCGGTCGCAGCACGCGACGCAGGCGTTGACGCCGTCGGCGAGGCGGCCTTGCAGGACCTGCCGCTCGAGCGAGGCAAGCGAAAAGTCGCGCGTGGCCGTCTGATAATCACGCATCGCGAAAACTCCCCGTTGACGTCCGCTTCGAGCGTGTAAGACGGACGCCGCGCCTTGTCGAGCGCAGTGGCGTGTCGCCGCGGGTCGGCTTTGCGCGCGCTTCGACAACGTCGCCCTGTCGCCGGCGCGACTGGCGATCGTCCCGCCAGTTGCGGCGGCGTCGCCAATCGACTAACCAGAATTGATCATGAGCGACTACCCGTTCGACACGATCCCTGCGCTGCTGGCGCGCGGCGAGGCGCAGGCGCCCGCCATCGGGGCGCCGGATCGCCCGCCCCTCACCTATGCGGGACTGCGCAGTCTGGCCAAGCGCACGGTGGCGGCGCTCAACGGCATGGGCCTGGGTCGCGGCGACCGGGTGGCGATCGTGCTGCCGAACGGGCCGGAGTTGGCGACCGCCTTCGTGACGATCGCTTGCGGCGCCGCCACCGCCCCGCTGAATCCGGGCTATCGCACCGAAGAGTTCGATTTCTATCTCGGCGATCTCGGCGCCAAGGCGCTGATCGTGCTGCGCGGCGCCGAGAGCGAGGCGCGGGCGGCGGCGGCGGCGCGGGGCGTGCCGGTCATCGAGCTGGCGCCGGAGGCGGACGGCGCCGCCGGGCTGTTCACGCTTCACCCGGAGCGGACTATGGAGGGCGCGCCCGCCCGCGCGGGCTCGGTGGAGCCGGAGGACGTCGCCCTGGTGCTGCACACCTCGGGCACCACTTCGCGGCCGAAGATCGTGCCGTTGCGCCACATCAACGTCGCCGCTTCCGCGCAGCATATCGGCCGGGCGCTGGCGCTCGGCCCTCAGGATGTATGCCTGAACATCATGCCGCTGTTCCACATCCACGGGCTGATGGCCGCAGTCGTGGCGAGCCTTGCGGCCGGCGGCTCGGTGACGTGCAGCCCAGGATTCAACGCCTTCCGCTTTTTCGCGTGGTTCGCCGCCGTCCGCCCGACCTGGTATACGGCGGTGCCGACGATGCATCAGGCGATCCTCGGTCTGGCGGGACGCAACCGGACGGCGATCGAGGGGGGTCGGCTGCGGCTGATCCGCTCCTCGTCCGCCTCGCTGCCGCCGCAGGTGATGACCGAACTCGAGGCGACGTTCGGCGCGCCGGTCATCGAGAGCTACGGCATGACCGAGGCGGCGCATCAGATGGCCTCGAACCCGCTGCCGCCGCGCCGGCGCTTTCCGGGCTCGGTCGGCGTCGCCGCCGGCCCGGAAATCGCGATCATGGATGAGAGCGGCGCGCTGCTGCCGCAGGGCGCGCCGGGCGAGGTGGTGATCCGCGGCCGCAACGTGACCGACGGCTACGAGAACAACCCCACAGCTAACGCCAGCGCTTTCGTCAACGGCTGGTTCCGCACCGGCGACCAGGGCTGGCTCGACGAGGACGGCTATTTCAGGCTGACCGGCCGGCTGAAGGAGTTGATCAATCGCGGCGGCGAGAAGATCAGCCCGCTGGAAGTCGACGAGATCCTGATGGACCATCCGGCGGTCGCTCAATGCCTGACCTTCGCCCTGCCGCACCCCAAGCTCGGCGACGAAGTGGCCGCCGCCATCGTGCTTCGCGAGGGCAAGACCGTCGACGAGCGCGCGCTACGCGATTTCGCCGCGACGCGCCTCGCCGCCTTCAAAGTGCCGCGCCGGATCTTCTTCCTCGACGAGATCCCGAAGGGCGCCACCGGCAAGCTGCAGCGCATCGGTCTGGCCCAAAAGCTCGGGCTGACGACGTGAGGATAGCGGTGTTCGGCGCCGGAGCGATCGGCGGTCTGCTGGCGGCGCGCATCAGCGCGGCCGGCGCCGAGGTCACTGTCATCGCGCGGGGCCCGCACCTGGCGGCGATGCAGGCGAACGGGCTGACGCTGCGCAGCGGCGGGCGGACCCTGACGGTGCGCCCGCGCTGCCTCGCGGACGCCGCGGAAGCGGGCGTGCAGGAGGCGGTGATCGTCACGCTGAAGGCGCACGCCCTGCCCGCCGCCGCCCCCGCGATCGCCACGATGATGGGCCCGCAGACCTCTTTGGTGACGGCGATCAACGGCGTGCCGTACTGGTATTTCTACGGGCTCGAAGGCCCGTGGCGCGACCGGCGGCTCAACAGCGTCGACCCCGGCGGCAGACTGTGGGACATCCTGCCGCCTTCGCGGGCGATCGGCGCGATCGTCTACCCCGCCGCCGAGGTGGTCGAACCGGGAGTGATCGAGCACACCTACGGTGACAGGTTCAGCCTCGGCGAG
>JBEKSH010000245.1:0-5248 GCA_049517235.1 Roseiarcus sp.
GTCGCGGGACCCTGAGCAACGGCGTCGCTCGATGGCGACGCCGCGCCGGGGGCGAGGGCCGCCGGGGCCGCCGACACCGGGGCCGCTGGCGTCGCTGACACCGGCGCGACCGGCACCGTCACCGTAGGAATGGGCGTTTCGCCGGCGGCGGGCGCCGCGTCGGGCTGGTCGCCGGCCTTGATGCGCTCGGCGATCTTGTTCTGACTCGCCGGCGCCGCCTTTTCGGGCGCCTCGCCCGTCGGCTTGACCGCGAAATCCAGCGGCGTTTCCCGCCAGAAATAGGCGGCCAAGGCGATGGCGCCGGCCATGCCCAGAGCCAGGGCGATGGCGACCAGCGGCCAGGGATTGCGCCGGGGCGCTTCGCCGCGCCCTGGCGCGCTGGGGCGAGCGCCGTCGGCCGCGGCCTTGAGGGCGGCGGGCGGCGCAAGGATGGAGGGCGGCGAAGGGGCGACCGGCGGCGCCAGACCGCGATCCTCCGCGCTCGCGGCCGTCTGCGGTTCGACCGGCGGGGCGATCGACGGGGACGCGGCGGCGTTGGCGAGGAGCGGCGCGGTTTCGATCGACGGCGCGGATGGGGCGTTCGCGGCGGGCGAGGCGCCCCCCAGCATCGGTCGGCGCGCCGCTGGCGGCGGCACCAGGGGTCGCGCGAGCGGGGACGCCGCGGCGTTCGGCGCCGACGGCGTCGAAGCCGGACGCGGGGAGGCGGCCGGCGGCCGCTTCGGGGGGGCCGCGTCTGTCGTCGGCGGCGCCCCCGACGGCGGCCTTGGGCCGGGCGTCGGCGGGGCGGGCGTCACGGACGGGTTTGGACGCGCGGCGGACGAGGACGAAGGCGCGGCCGGCGGAGATTTCGGGCTTGCGGCGGCGGCGGGCGCGACGGGCGGCGGCGTCGCTTGCGCGCCATATTCGGCCTCCAGCCGCGCGATCGCGCGGTTGAGCGCCGCATCTTCGCCGGCAATATCGCCTTCGGGCATCGGCGGCTGGATCGAGCGCAGCTGGCCGATCAACGCCTTGCGCGCGCGTTCGTAGATCGCGCGGCGAGCCGTCGGCGCCGTCCGGCTCGGCAGGTTTGCCAGCGCTTTGGCGAGAAGCGGATAGTAGTCAGCCATGATCGGTTCCGGTCGCTCCTTGTAGACCCCCGCGCGCCACCGTCGAATTAGTCCCGAAACGGATCATGCACAAGAATCGTGTCTTCGCGCTCCGGGCTGGTCGACAGCAGCGCGACCGGCGCGCCGATCAGCTCTTCGATCCGCCGGACATACTTGATCGCTTGAGCGGGCAGATCGACCCATGAGCGCGCGCCGCCGGTTGAGCCTCGCCACCCCTCGATGGTCTCGTAGACCGGCTCGACGCGCATCTGCGCGCCCTGGGCGGCGGGCAAATAGTCGATGTCCTCGCCGTCGAGCCGGTAATGGGTGGCGACCTTGATCTCGTCGAAACCGTCGAGAATGTCGAGCTTGGTCAAGGCGACGCCGTCGATCCCCGATATCTTGATGCATTGGCGCGTCAGAACCGCGTCAAACCAGCCGCAGCGGCGCGGCCGACCGGTGTTGGTGCCAAATTCATTGCCGCGCTGGCCGAGGCGGCGGCCGATTTCATCGTCAAGCTCGGTAGGAAAAGGACCGCCGCCGACGCGCGTCGTATAGGCCTTGGCGATCCCCAGGACATAGCCGATCGCGCGGGGGCCGAGCCCGGAGCCGGTCGCCGCGTTGGCCGCCACGGTGTTCGAGGACGTCACATAAGGATAAGTGCCGTGATCGACGTCGAGCAGCGCCCCCTGGGCGCCTTCGAACAGGATGCGCTTGCCGGCGCGCCGGGCGCGATCGAGCAGGTCGAAGGTCGCCGCCATGAAAGGGAGCACCTTCGGCGCGACCGCCAGCAATTCCTCGCGGATCGCCGCCGCGTCCGGCGGCGCCAGCCCAAGCCCGCGCCAAAGCGGATCATGATGGGCGAGCAGCCGCGCGATCTTGCCGTCGAGCTCGTCGGGTTCGGCAAGGTCCATCAGCCGTATCGCGCGGCGGCCGACCTTGTCCTCGTAGGCGGGTCCAATGCCGCGCTTGGTGGTGCCGATCTTCACCCCCTCGGTCCTCGCCGATTCCCGGTGCGCGTCGAGTTCGCGATGCAGGGAGAGGATCAGCGGGACGTTTTCCGCGATTTTGAGGTTTTCGGGCGTCACCTCCACGCCCTGGCCGCGCAGCTTGTCGATCTCCTGGGCCAAATGATAGGGGTCGAGCACCACGCCGTTGCCGATCACCGATAGTTTGCCGGGGCGCACGATGCCCGAGGGCAGCAGCGCCAGCTTGAACACCTTGCCGTCGATGACCAGCGTGTGACCGGCGTTGTGGCCGCCCTGGAAGCGCACGATGACGTCGGCCGAGACCGACAGCCAATCGACGATTTTGCCCTTGCCCTCGTCGCCCCATTGGGCGCCGACCACGACGACATTGGCCATGCCAAGCGAACTCCCGACCCAAAACAAACAAAACCCCGGCGCCAGCGACAATGGGCTGGGCCGGGGCTCATTGCTCCAATGAACTACGCGATCACGCCAGCCGAGTAAAGGCGCGCGCGGAATCGCCGCCTATTGGAATATCTTAACGGCCGACAGCAGCGTCATGTAAACGCCCCACGCCAGCGGCACGCCCACCGCCGCCCAGGCGAGGATCGAACCCATGTCGACGCCGCCAAAGCCGATGCCGAAGTCGCCGCCGTGCTCGGGCTCGCGCACCGTCCTTTCAAGGCCGGCGCCCGCCCGGATGAACCATTTGTCGGCGACGGGCCGGATGAGGAAATTAGCGATGAGGCCAATCACCAGAAGACCGACCAGCCAATAGAAGATCGCGTCATAGATGTGATCGGGCGGCACGCCGCCGGCCTTGCGCGAGTCGTGGAGGTAGTTCACCAGCACCGGCCCGACGATGCCGGCGGTCGACCATGCCGTCAGCAATCGTCCGTGAATCGCCCCGACATATTGGGTCCCGAACATATCGGCCAGATAGGCCGGCACCGTCGCAAAGCCGCCGCCGTACATCGAGGCGATGACGCAGACGACCGCGCCGAACAACCCCAGCATCGACGAGTTGGCGAGCGTCGTCAACGACCCGTAGCAGAGGATGCCCAGAATGAAGAACACGAAATAGGTCGTCTTGCGACCCAGGTGATCGGACAGCGAAGCCCAGAAGAACCGTCCGGCGATGTTGAAAAGAGAGAACAGGCCGACAAAGCCGCCCGCCACCGCTGCCGCCAGCTTGCGTTGGTCGTCGGTGAATTGGGCGAAGCCGACCGTGTGATCGCCGAACAAGGCTCCGCCGAAAGTCTCCTGCAACATCGGCGCGGCCGCGCCGATGACGCCGATGCCCGCCGAGACGTTCGTCAGCAGGACGATCCAGATCAGCCAGAACTGCGGCGTCTTGTGCGCGTCTTTAAGCGCGACATCGCCATGGGCGATCATCGCATGCCGGGCCGCGGACGGCGTCCATCCCTGCGGACGCCAGCCCGCCGGGGGAATCCTGTAGCCAAAGGCGCCGCCCATCATGAATACGAAATAGATCGCCGCCATGACGAGGAAGGTTTCCCAGACGCCGACAGTGGTCGCCGTCTTGAACTGATTCATCAGCTGGGTCGCCAGCGGCGAGCCAATCATCGCGCCGCCGCCAAATCCCATGATCGCCATGCCGGTGGCCATGCCGCGCCGGTCGGGGAACCATTTGATTAGCGTCGAGACCGGGGAAATATAGCCAAGGCCCAGGCCGACGCCGCCGATGACGCCCGAGCCGAGCCACATGAGCCAGAGCTGATGCACGTAGACGCCAAAGGCGGAAATAACCAGGCCGCCGCACCAGCACAGCGCGGCGACGACGCCCGCCTTGCGCGGCCCCTCGCGCTCAAGCCAGCCGCCCCAGATCGCCGCCGACGAGCCGAGCAGCACGAAGAACAGCGTGAACATCCAGCCCAGGTCGAACTGCGTCCAGTCGCAGTCGGTCGCAAAAAGCGCATGGCTGGTGATGCCGAGCTTGCCCCAAAAGGTCGTCGCGTCGCCGGGGCAGGCCAGCGGCTTGGCCGCCCCGCTCGCCGCCGCGACCATCCGCCCCAAGGGCACCCAAAAGACGGAAAATCCATAGGCCATGCCGATGCAAAGATGAATCGCCAGCGCCGCCGGCGGCACCAGCCATCGGTTGAACCCCGGCTTGGCGATCGTTCTGGACCTGTCGAGCAGGCCGCCTCCGGCCCCGGCAACAGCCATGTCGCCTGTCGTCATTTGTCTGCCCCCCTTGTATGGGCCTGTTCCCCCACGGGTCGGCCCTCTTTCCACCCTGCATGCGCTATACGAGAGACCGGCGCTTGAGTTCGGCGACGGCGCGCTCGGCGATGGCGTTCAGCCCGGAATGCCCCGATTCGGCATAAGCGATGATTTCACCAACCATCTTCGGCGTCCAGTAGAGCCGCAAATGGTCGGCCGCGCCGTTCACCGCCTCGTTCTCCGGCATCGCCCTGAAATAGTCGCCGATCTGATTGGCCATGCGGACCAGTTTCTCTCTTTTTTCGCCGCTCATGCCGCAAGCCCTCGGCTGGCCGCCGGACCCGCCTCGCCAAAGATCAGCGCCTGGTCGGCGCGCGCGATGGCGATCAAAGTGATCCCGCAAGCCGCCGCCCGCTCGATGGCGAGCGATGTCGGCGCGGACAGCGCCACCAGCGTGGAGGCGCCGAACACGACCGCCTTGGCGACCATTTCGAAAGAACAGCGACTCGTGATGACGAAGAAGCCATCGCCGGGAGCAACGGCGTCCCGGACCAGCGCGCCGATCAGTTTGTCCAGCGCATTGTGTCGCCCGACGTCTTCGCGCAGCGCGACGATCGCGCCGCCGCGATCGCACCATGCTGCGGCGTGGACGGCGCGCGTGCGAGCGTTGAGCGGCTGGCTTTGATCGAGCGCTCGCAGCGCAACCGCGACCGCCGCCGGATCGATCGGCCTGGCGCCCGCGGCGACACGCCGGGCCGCCGGCAGATCGGCGAGGTCCTCGACGCCGCACAACCCGCATCCGGTGCGCCCGGAAAGAACCCGCTTTCGCGCCAGATGGGCGCTCATGCGCTCGCCGGCCAGCGTCACATTGACTTTCAGGCCCTGCGCCGCGCGCTCGACCGCGACGCCGCGAATATCGCTTAAAGTCCCGATGATCCCCTCGGTCAGCGCAAAGCCGATCGCGAAATCCTCCAGGTCGGTCGGCGTCGTCATCATCACCGCGAACGGGAC
>JBEKSH010000246.1:0-5246 GCA_049517235.1 Roseiarcus sp.
TGCGCCCGGGCCACGTATTCCCGCTGATCGCCAAGGAGGGCGGCGTGCTGATGCGCTCCGGCCATACCGAGGCGGCGGTCGATCTTTGCAAGCTCGCCGCCGCGCCGCCGGTGGCGGTGATTTGCGAACTGGCCAACGACGACGGCACGGTGATGGTCGGGCCGCAGATCGAGGCCTTCGCGGCCAGACACAATCTCAAGCGCATTTCGGTAGCCGACCTGATCGCCTATCGGCAGTCGCGCGAAAAGCTCGTCGAGCGCGTCGCCGCTTTCCCCGTCAAGACGCCGATCGGCGAACTCTCAGGGTTCGCCTATCGCACGCCTTTTGATTCCGTCCTGCACTTTGCTTTCGTGCACGGCCATGTCGGCGAGGGGCGCGACGTGCCCGCGAGGTTGCACCGCGCCGACATCCTCGGCGACATATTCGGCGGCGGCGTCATCTCGCGCACCTTGCAGCGCTTCAAGGACGAGGGGCGCGGCGTGCTGGTCTATTTGCGCGACGGTTCGGCCGGCGTGCCCGCCAATCTGGCCGGCGCGGAGCCGGCGGGTTCCGAGGGCGCGCGCGCCAGTCAATGGCGGGAGATCGGCCTTGGCGCGCAAATCCTGCGCGATCTCGACGTGTCCTCGATCCGCCTGCGCACCGACAACCCGCGCAAATATGTCGGACTCTCCGGTTTCGGCATTGAAATCACCGCCGTCGAGGGGATCGATTCCTGAGAGCATGACCGCGCTGTCGCCCAAGGCGGGCCAGCGCGGCCGATGCGACGCTCGCGTCCGCTTGAACTCATTGCTTCTTGCGGCGTAGTCCGTCGAAATAGACGATCACGATGATCAGCAAGCCGGTGATGATGCGCTGCCAGAACGAATTGAGGTTGAGCAGGTTGGCGCCATTGTTTATCGTCGTGAGGATGAACGAACCGAGCAGCGGCCCGTGAACGGAGCCGACTGCACCGAACAAGCTGGTGCCGCCGATCACCGATTAGGCGATGGCCTGCAGCTCCCAGCCTTCGGCCTGGGTCGGATTGCCGATGCCGATGCGCATGGCGAGCAAGATGCCGACGAAGGCGGCGCACACCGAAGACAGGATATAGGCGAGGTAAATGATCGCTTTGACATTCACGCCCGACAGCCGCGCGGCCTCCATGTTCGAGCCGATGGCGAACAGATAGCGCCCCCAGCGGCTTTGATGGAGCAGGAAATAGGCGGGTATGGCGACGACGAGGACCATCCAAAACAGGTTTGGAACGCCAAGAAAATCCCCGCGCGAGAAGCCGGTGAATGTGTCGTTGGTTATCGAAATGGTCGCGCCGTTGGTGATCAGCAGGCCGACGCCGCGCAAGGCGGTCAGGCTCGCCAGGGTCATGATGAAGGGCGGCAGGCCGAGTTGGACGATGCCGAAGGCGTGGAACAGGCCAATGCCCAGCCCGATCGCCAGGGTCGCGACGACCGCCAGCCAGATCGGAACGTTCTGCGCGAGCAACAGCGCGATGGCCATGCTGCAGAAGCCGACGACGGCGCCGACAGAAAGGTCGATGCCCGCGGTAATGATGACGAAGGTTTCACCGATCGCCAGGATGGCGATCATCGCGCCTTGGCGCGCCAGGTTGGTTATGTTGTTCTCGGTCCAGAAGGTGGGCGTGGCGAAGGCCAGAACGACCCACATCAGCGCAAGCAGGCCCAGAAGGGTCAGGCCGAGAAGGAGATTGACGCCGGCGTTTGATCGCTTTCTTGACGTCGCCTCTTGTATGCTCATTTGGCCCGATTCCCCCCGTTCAACCCAGCGATCGCGACCGATCGCCGCCCCGCCTCACTTAGAGCAAGCAGCGCGCTTGCGCTCATACGCCAATCGCTTCGGTCAGGATCGCCTCATGCGAGGCGTCCTTCCAGGCGTGACTGGCGGCGATCGAACCGCGACGAAAAACATGCAACGTATCGGCCAGTTCGTAAACCTCGGGCAAATAGGACGAGATCAGAATGATCCCGGCGCCATTGAGCAGGAGTTGCCCCATCAAGCGATAAATCTCCGCCTTGGTGCCGACGTCGACGCCGACCGTAGGTTCGTCGAAAATGAACAGCTTGGCGCCGTGGTTGAGCCATTTGGCGATGACGATTTTCTGCTGGTTGCCGCCCGAAAGGCTCGAGGCGTTGGCGTTGCGGGAAGCCGTCTTGATCTGCATTTCTCTGATCTGGCGATCGGCATGGCTGGCTTCGCTGGGGCCATTGATCAGCGGTCCGAAGCTCAGCCGATCGAAGATGGGCAGATTGATGTTGAAGCCGACGCCAAGATTGAGGCACAGGCCTTGGTCGCGCCGGCTCTCGGGCGCGAGGGCGATGCCAATATCCATCGCCTGTCGCTCCGAGCGAATGGCGACATTTTTGCCTTGCCAGACGATTTCGCCCCGCGTCGACGGGAAACGTCCGAACAGGCTTTGCACGAATTCGCTGCGCCCGGCGCCGATGAGGCCGTACAATCCGACGATTTCCCCTTCGCGCACGCTGACGGAAACGTCGTTGAAGCCCTTGCCGGAAAGCCCCTTCGCCTCAAGGATCGTCGCGCCGAGGCCGACTTTGTCTTTGTGGTAGATCTGTTCGATCGAGCGATTGATCATCAGCGCGATCAGATCGTTTTCGTTTGTTTCCGCTATGCGCCTCGTGCCGACCAGCGCCCCGTCGCGCAAAACAGAAACGCGATCGGCCAGCTCGAACACTTCTTCGAGACGGTGGCTGATGTAGACGATCGTGACGCCTCTGGCCTTCAGGCGGCGGATCAGCAGGAAAAGCGCGGCGGTTTCCGTGCGCGTGAGATAAGCGGTTGGCTCGTCGAAGATGAGGAATTTGGCGCCGCGCCGCTCGGCGCGCGCCGTCGCGACAAGCTGTTGCTGGCCGATGGTCAGCGACGAGAGCAGCGCGCCCGCGGGCAGATCGAAGCCAAGCTCGTCGAGCAGCCGCTGGCCCTCGCGCACCATGGCGCCGTGCTGGAGAAAGCCGAACCTGACGGTCTCGTCGCCAAGAAAGAGGTTGGCGGCGACCGACAGATGGCGGCAGAGCACGACTTCCTGATGGACCGCGTTGATCCCTAGGGCGATCGCCTCGGGCGGACTGGCCAGCGCGACGGGCCGGCGTTGCCAGAAGATTTCGCCGCTCGATCGCGGATGAACGCCGGTGAGCAGCTTGATCAGCGTCGATTTGCCGGCGCCGTTCTCGCCGACGATCGCGTGAATCTCGCCCTGCTCGAAGGACAGGTCCACCGCCTTGAGCGCATGCGTCGCCCCAAAGCGCTTGTCGAGCTTGTGCAGGCTCAGGAGCGGGGCGGGGGAGGCGCCCGCCGCAGGCTCCTGGCCCTGGGCGCCGCTCGAACTATCGGTCTGCATAACCGGCGCTCCTCCTCCGGCGCTGGGTCAGGATGGGGCGGATGAACAAAGCGGGCGGCGGCGGCGCTGTCATGGCCGGCCCAGGTCGCCGGGGCGGCCTTGTCCGCCGCCCCGCGTCGCGCGCTCCGGCCTCACTTCACTTTGGGGCTGAGCAGCTCCACGGAGCGGGGCTCCTTCATGTTGGCGGTGGTGATGAGGTTGGCGCCGGTGTCGACGAACGCCTCGATCTTCTCGCCCTTGGAGGCGGCGAGCGCGGTCTTGATCCCGTCGTAGCCCATGCGGAACGGGTCCTGCACGACGAGGCCGGCGAGCGTGCCGTCTTCGAGGAACTTCACCGTCTTGTCGTCAGAGTCGAAGCCGATCACCTTGATCGCGTCCGCCTTCTTGTTCTCGGCGATCGCCTGGCCCGCGCCCTGCGCCATGATCAGATTCGAGGCGAACACGCCGCGCAGGTTCGGGTTGGCGGTGATGAGGTCGGTCATGATGTTGAGGCCGGTCGTCGCTTGGCCGTCGGCCACCTTGTCGGCGACCAGCTTCAGGCCGGGATATTTGGCGGCGAGTACTTCCTTGAAGCCCTTGGCGCGCGCGTCGAGCGAGCCGACGCCGGGGATCGAGGTGATGAGCGCCACATCCCCCTCGGCCTTGCCGTATTTGGCGGTGATCGCGGCCGCTAGGCCGTCGGCGGCGATGCGCCCGCCCTGCACGTTGTCGGTGGTCAGAAAGGAGGTGAACGCCTTCGAATCGGCCGACGAATCGATGCCGATGATCTTGACCTTCTTGGCCGCCTCGTCGATCGGCTTGCCGAGCGCGGCGAACTGGGTCGGCGCGATGACCACGGCGGCGGGCTTGCCGGCGACCGCGTTTTCGAGGATCGAGATCTGGCCGTTGATGTCGGATTCCGACTGGGCGCCCAGTTCCGGCACGTTGACGCCAAGGTCCTTGCCGGCCTTGCGCGCGCCCGCCAGCACGATCTGCCAGTAGAACGAAGTGGTGTCCTTGACGATGATCGGAATGGTTGGCGCGTCAGCCGCCAAGGCCGGCGCGCCAAGCGCCACAGCCGAGACGACGGCGGCGGCGATGAGAAGCTTCTTCATGGTTCCTCCCGTGATTGGCGCTTTTTTGCGCTCGACGATTGACGATTAATGAGCCGAATGGCCGATCGGACATTGCCTCCGGTCGACGCCTAAATCAAGGCTCATAGAATAAATATTCCAGATCTATCATTCCTGGAATTTCTCGTGCAACCGGCTCGCCGGCTTTCCAGCAGCGCCGAGGGATGCGGCGAGGCTTGCAATGGCGGCGCCCGTTGAACGGACCGCGCCGATGTGAAATCTCGCGAAGGTTGATTTTCGCACTCTTTTCTGATTATTTGCGCCGATGCGAATGCGGCTTGAGACCTTGGCCCTGCGACTTAGCCGCCCGGCGCTGTGAGCGCGCCGGGTCGTTTGGCTTGTCCATCGCATTGACCGGCGCGGCTTCAGCCCTCAATCGGGCGAGAGGCGAGCCGGCGCCAATCAAGGGTCTCCCATGACAATCATGCCGATTTCCAAATACAGCGCTTACGCGCCTGTCAACCTGCCCGATCGCCGCTGGCCGTCGCAGGTCATTTCGAAGGCGCCGATCTGGTGCTCCGTCGACCTGCGCGACGGCAACCAGGCGCTGATCGAGCCGATGGGCGTCGATCGCAAGAACCGCATGTTCGATCTGCTGGTGAAGATCGGCTTCAAGGAAATCGAAGTCGCCTTTCCCTCGGCTTCGCAGACCGATTTCGACTTCGTGCGCTCCATCATCGAGGGGAAGGTGGTTCCCGACGACGTCGCGATCCAGGTCCTCACGCAATGCCGCCGCGAATTGATCGAGCGAACCTTCGAATCGG